>JANHAI010000025.1 GCA_024464205.1 Candidatus Methanomethylicia archaeon | reverse complement strand
GAGCATATAATGACCCCCTCGACTCCGGCTATGGCCATGGACTGAAGGTCCTCAGGCCCTCTTAGGTATGTGTGCGTATGGGAATCGATGTACTTCATCTTAGGTCCCACTGGTTGCCTATGGTTCTAGCACGTATATATTTTGAGGGGTTATGCGAGATCATTGAGAGTTCGATTTCTTAACTTTAAGCATCAAACCGTCTATCCCTGTGACCTCGACAGCTTCGTCCTTTTCGATAGTTTCTTCGCTCTTTGCCCTCCAGTACTCTCCGTCGATAAGGACCATCCCTGATTTTGCGATCTTTGATGTGGCAGTGCCTTTCTTGCCAAGCATGGCCTCCATGCCTACTTTGGGCTTGGAAAGCTGAGGCTTGAAAGATATGTATACGAATGCACCAACTATCAATAATGCAATCGCTGCGATTGCAACTGCCGCCCATAGTTCAACTGCACCAAAATAGGCAAGGGCAGTGATCCCTGCGAATAGCAAGATGCCGATTATTATGATCTCATCGGCCAAAGCCAGAGCTAGTTCGGTCTTCGAGACCAAAGCTGTAGACCTTCTTAACTTTAGATTAGACATAGGCTGCTATAAAATTATGCAGCGAGGATTACCTTGAGGACTATATAAACCCCGCCTGCAACGAGGACTCCAACAGTAAGGAGCAGGAGCAGCCTCCCGATGTTGTTGATGTTGGGGGACTTTATGGCATTTCGCATCATTATCCCGAACACTATGCCGATAATGATGAAGACGGCCCCGAACAATAGCTGAATCAAGCTTCCAAGTTCCATAAAAAAACCTCTAGGCTGGTTATAGTGATTGAGGCTGCCTTATTTTGTTTGCGTGACGAGTGCTGGCAGCCACAGTCTATCTTCAGGATCATATGTATTTCCTTATTTCTGCCTCGAGACCGCTCTCTCCGATTGCACCCACGACCCTTCCGATCTCTCTTCCGTTCTTGAAGAAGATGAAGGTCGGAATGCCGTAAACCCCGAACCTGTTTGAGATCTCCGTGTTTTCGTCGACGTTCAGCTTTCCGAAGATCATCTTGCCCGCATACTTCATTGCAAGCTTTTCGAAGACTGGCGCCATGTGCATGCAAGGGCCGCACCAAGATGCCCAGAAGTCAACTATAACTGGCAACTGTGTTGAGGAGATTGTGCTATCAAAATTTGTTGAGTTCAATACAATTTCATTCTGCATATCGCCAAGACCCCTATTTTTCGATCTTAATTCCATCATTTTTTTAGCCTTCAGCCTGCTCAATTCTTCATCCTCAGGATCAAGCATTGGAGGCTCACCTGTTTCAAACTCAAACACGGGTATATTTGCTTTTTCATCATCGCTACGATTGCGAGCGACGCTACAATTTCAGGTAATCGGAGTATTTCAATGCGCCGCATTTGGCGAGTTCAGGCTTGCCGCAAGGAGGTTGTTTTTTTATTTTTGCGCAATTGAGGCATGCTCCAGTGCACCCTTTTGCTGGCCTGAACTTTTTAGTCAGGGATTCCCTGGAGTACATGGGCACCAGTTTGCCCTCGCACGAGCCCGAAGTCATGAACCTTGAGTTCAGGCCCTCATACTTACCGTCCGCAAAGGCAAATTCCATGCATAGGGCGAAGGTAAGCCCATATTTGCTGCAGATGTCCCTCAGCAGCTCTGCTTTCTCGAGCCTATAGCACAGCCTGGCATGCATACCTGATCCTTGGCGTTCGTCATACAGACTCCCCCAATAAGCGCGGATCGATTCGTCGTAACGCCTGACAGAATCCAACACTTGTTTCTTAGTCCGCAGGTTCAGGTCGCAGAACGACGCGATTACATGCTTGCAGCCCCTCTCCTTGGCGACCTGCACGAGCTCTTCGATTGCTTGAGCGCCATCGTTTATGCCCGGAAGGATAGGGTCAATGCGAAGTACTGTAAAGAGCCCGAGTTCAGAAGATAGCCCCATAGCATCTAATTGAGAATTTGGCGATGAGCCGCCCGGCGCGAAAAAAAGTTGAACTTCCCTCTCGAGAGAGAGGACCGTGTATTGGCAGAAGCAATGGCCATAAGGGTGATCGGCCATCCTCTCAAGGACCCTTACAGGAACATACTCACCCCTCTTTGTCACAATTTCAACGGGAAGATCGAGGTCCAGGAATGTGTTTATGCAAGCCTCCGAGAGGTGGTAGGCAGACTCGAGCGTCTGGAATGGGTCTGTGACTGGCGAAAGGTAGCCGCATGCAGCCCACCTCAGGCGTGAGAGCTCGCGCTTGAGCCTTTCCGCTATACCAATTTTTACAGTGATGATTCCTGACTTGTTCCAAAGGCTGAAGGCGCCTCCGTAAGCCCTCGCGTAGCACTCAGGGCACTCTACTGAGCATCCGCTGTAGGGGTTAAGGAGTATGCGCTCGGAGCTGCACTCCCGCCTTTCAGATGAGGGGGGGAAGTGCCAGCCATGGACAATCGTCTTTCTTGCGGGAGACAGTACATGAGGGATCGGCTCCTCGGCTATTACGATCTTTCTGTTCTGTTCAGCCAATCAAGGAGCCTCCCATTAGCGCATTGACTTGAAGGGGTCAGATTCGGCTGACAACGTCTTTTTTGAGGTCGATGCACCCGATAAGCGCCAGTAGCACGTTGAGGTCTTCTGTGTTTATCAACGCTGGAGCGCGCTCCTTTACGACCATCTTTGGCTTGAATCCGACGCCGAGCCCCACTCGCTCAATCATGAAGAGGTCATTAGCGCCGTCGCCAACAGCCACGCACGATTCGAGACCGACTTTGACGTCCTGGGCTATCTTCTTGATTGCGTTGAGTTTGGCCTCGGCGCCGACCATCTCGCCCGTAAACTCGCCAGTCAACACCCCGTCCTTGACTACAAGATGGTTGCTGAAGACGTAGTCAGCGCCGATCTCCTCACCGACGTAGTTTGCAACAAAGTCGAAGCCGCCAGTCACAATACCTATCTTGAACCCGAGATCCTTGAGACGGCGCATAAGATCCTTTACGCAGGGCAGAATCGTAATCCTATCCTTTACGTCCTCCATCCTCTCTTCAGGTAGCCCTTTGAGGAGTCTCACCCTCTCCTTTAGGGCTTGCAAGAAGTCGATCTTCCCCTCCATCGCCATAGATGTGATCTTCTTGACTTCTGACTCGACGCCAGCTGCCTTTGCGAGCTCCTCGATTATCTCCTGATCTATGAGCGTCCCATCGAGGTCGAAGACTATAACCTTCTTTCCGCACCTGTAGCTCTCCCCCCGCTCAACTGCAAGCGCCAGCCCGACAGTGTCGCAGCTCCTCTTCAGGATATTAATCAAGTCTTCATTCCTTATTGTAGAATGGGCGGTGTCTACTACCATTATCATGATGAAGAGGTCGTTGAAGATCGTTGATGCGCGTGTCTTCAAAATGTTCACGTGGAACCTCGAGAGGACCCCCGATACCATGGCGACCAAACCCGGCCTGTCCTTCCCAACTGCCGTTAGCACGAACTTACTTGGTGCCTGCGTAATAGAATGTCACCTCCAGCCCGAGCTCATGGCACCTGTACTGGAGCTTGGTCCTCATCTTCTCCAAGACCGATACATCAGGGGATATGTTCACCAAGAGCGACAAGATGAAGATGCCGTGCATAACAACCTGGTCCATGTCTTCTATATTGCACCCAAAGTCAGCAATCACAGATGTGATCTCAGCTATGAGCCCTGATCTGTCTGGACCGATCGCTATGATCACGACGTATTTGTCCGCCACATCTTCCACCAAATGTCAAAGACCATTATCAAGAAAATGTATTTAACTATTTGCACCGAGAAGGGAAGGGGTATATGCAAGGGATGAGATCGGTTTGGGCAATGTGGCGTCATATCCACATAGAAATTTGGGGGTTTATTCCAGATGGGTGACGAGATACTGTTGAGGCTGAAAGATTCGATCATAAATCAAGATGCTGAGGTCGCAACAAGGCTGGCCAAAGAGGGCGTTGATGCAGGGCTTGGTGCTGGCGAGATCATCGACGCAATTTCCGCGGGGCTCAGGGATGTAGGGGACATGTTCGAAAGGAAAGAGCTCTTTCTGCCGGAGGTCGTTAGGGCAGCGAATGCTGCGAAGAGCGCGCTTGCCTTCGTGATCCCGATGATAAAAAGGTCTGGCGACAAAGACTCCCAGAAAAAAAGGGTGGCCATAGGTTCGCTAGGTCCCCACGACATCGGGAAGACGATAATCACTTCGATGCTGATAGCAGAAGGCTTCGACGTTCTTGATCTTGGTATTATGCTTACTCCCGAGAAAGCTGAGAGGCTAATAAAAGAGAACGGGGGGGCTGATCTTCTGGCGCTCTCTGTTCTACTCACTTCGGACATCAGGAAGGCGGCAGAGATCATCGCAAGAGCGAAAGCTGTAGATCCGCGCATGAAAGTGATGGTTGGCGGCGCAGCGATGAGTAATAAGGTTGCCAAGGAAATAGGGGCTGACGCCTTCGGGAGCAGCGGCGAGGATGCGATCAGGATCGCAAAGGGCTTCTGCAGAGGGGGTCAGTGAACTTTGGCAATGAAAATCAGAACCACAGTCATTGGGAGCTACCCAGTCGTGGGCGATGGTTTCGATGCCATCAGGGCGGCGGTTCAAGACCAGCTTGATGCCGGCATCGATCTGATAAGCGACGGGCAGACAAGGAAAGACATGGTGGCTTACTTTGCGGATCATATCCCTGGCTTTGAGGTCAATGACGGCAGATCATACATTGTTGGCAAAATCATGCCTCCAGAGGAGACGCCGTTGCCCGCAGATTTAGCATTCGCGAGGAGGCTTTCTGATGGCAGAGCTGACGTCAAGGCGATAATTACTGGGCCGGTGACGATGGCTTTTTTCTCAGAGCTGAAGCCGAGCGCCCCTTACAAGAGCTACAGGGATCAGGCGCTCTACCAGGACATCTCGAATGCGCTAGTCGCAGAATGCCAGCTCATTCAGAAGGAAGGATTCATGAATTTTCAGATCGATGAGCCTAGCTTCTCGATAGGGGCGCCCATGGATCTCGGGAGGAAGGCTCTTGAGAACATCTTCAATGGGATAAGGGGGACGAAAGCGTTGCACGTCTGCGGTAGCCTTAGGGGAGTTTTCCAATCCATGGTCCAGATCGACGGCATGGATGTGATCAGCATTGCATTCAAGGACAGCCTTAGCAATTTTGACAATGTCGAGAGGAAAGCGCTTGAGGACTATGGGAAGAAGCTTGGGATAGGTTGTGTTAGCTCGACAGACGGAAATGTCGAGAGCAAAGAAGCGATTTCGTCGATAATCAGGAAGGCAGCAGGTGCTTACGGCGTCGAGAACATATCCTCGATCCACCCAGACTGCGGTCTCCGCTCGCTCGAGAGGGAGGCTGCCAAGGGGAAACTGAGGAACATGGTCATGGCATTGAGGGGGATGGCCAAAGAGCTCGAATGATGCCCTCTTGCGGGTGGCTTGACGTGAAAAGGATATTAGATTCCCTTCCTGTAGCTTAAGCGATGGTATACTGCGGAAAAGAAGGGCAAGCCCATGGAACCTCTCCCTTATTCAATTGGTAAAGCAGCGGTTGGCACTGGCAAGCCTCTCCTAATAGGCAGCCTATTCTACAAAGGTGATAGAAAAGTAAAGGACCACAACAGAGGCGTGGTTGACTGCAAGAAGCTGAGCTGCGAGCTCAGGGCCGTTGAGGCGTTGAAGAGAAGAGTTGGGCTCGATCATGCGGTAGATCTCATCGCAGAGACGCCTGAAGCAATTGAGAGCTACTTATCTGTCCTCTCGTCAATGACTGAAGACCCGATACTGATAGGGGGGCTGAACGAAGAGACGAGGATCAGAGGTTATGAGAAAGCGGTCGATCTCGGGATAGTCGAGAGGTGCGGCGTGAACTCGATATCTTCGTGCACGGCAGATTCTGAGCTCCAAGTCATGAAGAGGTGCGGAATCAGGTTTGCGATACTTCAGACACTCGATCCATCTGCGATCTACCCCGAAGACAAGATCAAGCTGCTGAAGGGCAGCCTTCTTGCCAAGTGCGAGGACGCAGGCATAGCGAGGGCAGCAGTGGACGTAGGCATAATGGACTTCACAAGCGCATATTTGGCGTTGGAAACCATAAAGATGGTCAAGAGCGTGCTTGGGCTCGCCGCCGGGTGTGCGCCTTCGAACGCGGCCTACCAGCCCCTCGTATGCAAAAAGATAACGCGGAAGAGCGCCAGGGCCATAAATGTGGCGCTCAACACCATGATGCAGGGCGCGGGGGCAGACTTCATCCTTTACGGCCCCCTTAAAGCCGCAACCTACCTTTTCGAGGCTACAGCGATAGTAGAAGCGATAAAGGCTTATGGCAGCAGGCTCGCCGGGAACAAGATCTCGGATAAGAGGCACCCCCTTTACACTTTCCTTCCAAAGCTTTGATGTAAGGGCGGGCCCAGCAACGGGATCGCGCAATACTGCAGCAACTAACGCTGCGCTGCATACGTTTCAGTAGGCAATAGGATCTAAGTGAGGCATGGCAAGGCTAATTAGAAACTTTATACCTTATGGTAAGGGGAGCTTGAGGTATGCCGCTCGCCTGCATAATGATCCACTGTAAACCGGGAACTCCGCCCGAAGTGCTGAAGACGGTCCTCGGGATGGGAGGAATAAAAAGGGGCTTTGAGGTCTTGGGAGCTTTTGACGTCGTAGCTGAGTGCGAATTCAAGAGCCTCGAGAAGCTAGGGATGACGGTATACAGCATAGCCAGGATTAACGGCGTAGTCTCTACTGAGACGCTTATAGAGACGCTGCTTTGAGGAGAGGGTTTGATGGTACAGATCTGCATGCTGATAAACGCCGAGAAAGTATCCGTGTTTGACGTCGTGAAGAAGCTGGAGAAGATGCCGTCAGTGCGTGAAGTGTTCCCGACTTTTGGGAGGTTCGATGTCGTCGCCTTTTGCGAGGTGGAGAAGCGAGAAGAGGTTGGAACGCTTGTCAAGGCGGTTAGCGCTATAGAAGGGGTATTGAAGACCGAAACAATGGTCGAGCTGTGAAAAGTTTAGATTGGTGTACTAGCAATAATTGTACTAGAAGCAACTTTCTGGATGGTAAAATGTCAGAGCACAATCTCGGGCGGATCGCCTCATTTTTTGTAGCAGTCATGGTACTTTGCTTTGTGTTGGGCGCATCATCTAATGCCTTCGATGGAATAGTTGTGAGGCTCCAGCCAATAAGGGTGTATACAACGAATGACGTCATAAGGTTCGAATATTCGAGCAGCAGCCCCGTTACTCTCGCGTTCTCGAAGAATGACACCTCCCTGGTATTTCAAAGTCTGCAGGAAACGTCTGATGTGACCCGAGGCGCTGTCGATGTAAGGGCAGTCAACCTCACATCCGGCATCTACCATTTTGCCATATCGTTGGTTTCGGAGAGCGCTGTATCGATCAACGTTACCTTGATCAATGGTGATCCGCCTGCTCCGCATAGGTTGGAGATGCTTGATCTCCCTGCAAAGGCTATGGTCCAGCTGGAGGGGGACGTTTATTATGACGCCGCAGTCTACATGCCGGTAAGCCTTAATTATGTATACGCGCCAGTCATGCCGCTCTGGGGGATACTGATATATGCTGTTGTGCTGGCCATCTTCACTGCAGCTTCCTTCATGGATACAAGATATTACAAGTCAAAAGTCAAGAGGTGGAGGATTTTCGAGACGGCCGCGGTTCTCATAAGATATTATTTCTATGCCGCATGGAGCATCTTCATCTTGCTATCGATAGGGACGGTGGGTCTACTAATCCTCCAGCGAATTTTTGGCATGAATTACATTTTCTATGTTGGCGACTTATTGCTTGCATTGGGGTTCGGGCTCGCGATGGCAGTTGCTTATGGCCTAAGCAAATGGAGGGGGTTGTACGATGACATTGATGAAGACTGAGGACGAAGAGAGGTGGTGGGTAAAGCACCCTTCGATACGCAGATTGCTGTCGCCAGCCCTTTTTCTGGCCAATAAGGACTACAAAAGGTGGAGGAACGCCCAGCTCAGCCCAAGAAAGAAAGCCAAGAGGCTGTCTGAGCTGGACAAAAAGTTCCCGAAGAAAAGGACCGATCTCGTGGGGAGGGACAGGGAGTACCAGCTCATAATGAGCGCTATAGGCTACCACGTAGTCCAGGACAAGTCTTTGCTGGAGGTATTCAAAGGCGCTGAGCCCCCAAAGTTCTTTCTATTGAAGGGGGATACCGGTTCAGGGAAGTCCCTATTGGCAAACATTTGCATGAGGGACGCAGTTGAGTACGGCATAAATAAGAACGTGAATGTACAGCCCATCACTGTGATGGGTAGCGACATCTTCAACCCCTATTATGGGCAGTCAATGCTTAATCTCACTTACATCTTCAAAAAGTCCAAAGACGTCCCTTGCGTCGTGTTCTTTGACGAGTTCCAGAGCATAGGGATGAGGGTCCAGCGAGCGATGCAGAGCACCGATCGTGAAGACGTGAGGGTGCAGGACACTTTTGTTGAGTATATGAACCAGATTACGACGAGCGACCAGAGGATAGTTGTGATCGCTGCCACAAACAAGTTCGAGGGCATAAGAGAGGACATCAGGCGGAGGGCTCAGATACTCGACCTCGACCAAGGGGTCAGCAAGGAGATGCTCCTCGCTGTCCTCAACTCCGAGCTCCAGAAGTACGGGTGGAAGAGCGTCGACCCGCAGGAGATTCTCTCGATATTGGAAAAGGCAGTGAGCACATACAGGCAGACGCAACTAACGCCTTTCGACGTGATAGACGCATGCAACAAGGTACGGAGTAGAAAGATAGAGCCACTGAGAGAGATGATATTCCGAAGGATAGCTGGGAGGATAGCTAGACAGGAGATAAAGTATTCGGTCACTGCCGATGACTTCAGGCTTGCATCAAGGGAGCTGAGGGGGTACACTGAGCAGGAGAAGAGTGACGAGGTGCTTTCGTCCGTACTGAAGATCAAGCCGACTGTGGGGTACAAGGACATCGGCGGCCTCTTTGGCATAAAGGAGAGGCTGTTCAAGATAATCACTTTGAGCCTCGCTTCAGAGCTGGCTTCAAAGCTGAGCTGGATCCCTCCGAAGGGTTTCTTGCTGTGGGGCGAGCCTGGCTGTGGGAAGACCTACCTCTCAAAGGCTATAGCGAAGGAAAGCGACGCGTCCTTCCTCTATGTGCCAGCAGCCCAGCTCTTGATAAACGCGAAGTGGGTGGGCGAGCCGGAGAAGAACATCAAGGACCTCTTCGGAATAGCAAGGAGGAACGCCCCAAGCATAGTCTTCTTCGATGAGTTCGACGTTATCGCAGCCAAGAGGAGGGGGGACCCGGTTAGTGACCGGCTGACGGCGCAGATATTGACCGAGCTTGACGGGCTGCAGCCACTCGAGAACGTCATCGTCATAGCAGCCACTAATAGGCTCGAGATGATAGACGAGGCCATAATCAACCGTTTCGAGCCATATGTGATCGAGATACCTCTGCCCCGAACGGATGCCGAGAGGGCAGATGTGTTGGGGGTCCACATGAAGCAATACGCCTACCACCTGAGCGAGGAGGTCACGACCGAAAAAGTAATGGAGGTGATCAAGAAGCACAGGATGGTGTCCCCAAGGGTGGTCGCTGAGGTGATTAAAGAGGCAAACAGGCTGCGATCTCAAGAGGTGGCATTGGCCATGGAGTTCACTAAGCCAGGGCTTTCCCCTGAG
>JANHAI010000024.1 GCA_024464205.1 Candidatus Methanomethylicia archaeon | reverse complement strand
ATGACCGCGTTCGAGGGCATCGCCTTCCTACTGGGGGGCTCGTACGGGAACCCTGACATGTTCGTCTCAGGCCTCATAATCTCGCAGCTCATAGCGGTGGGGGTGATCGTCCTCCTCCTCGACGAGATGATCCAGAAAGGCTGGGGCCTCGGGAGCGGGGTAAGCCTCTTTATCCTTGCGGGCGTAGCCCAGCAGGTGATCTGGCTCACGTTCTCACCCGTCGGCCCGCTTGCCGACGGAAAATCGCTCGGGGCGATACTCGCATTCTTCCAGACGCTCATAGGTGGTGGCGATATTATCTCCGCATTCTCCAGGTACCCGTACCCAGACATGACGGGATTCTTCGCCATGCTCTTGGTCTTCTTCGTCGCGGTCTACCTCGAGGGGATGAAGATGGAGATACCTGTCGCATACGCCAAGTACGGCGGAATGAGGGCAAAGATACCCCTAAAGTTCATGTACGTCTCGAACATACCGATAATATTGGCATCCGCGCTCTTCGCAAACTTCTACTTCTTCGGCCAGATGATCTGGCAGAACTTCAACCCTACGAACAGCAACCCTTGGGTGAACTGGTTCGTCATGCTAGGTATGGAGGCAAACGCCCGTAACCCCTTGCCTGGGTCTCTCCTCTACTACCTGACGCCACCCCGTAGCCTCGTGACCGTCGCCAAGGATCCGCTCCACGCGATCCTCTACCTCCTCATACTCGTCGGATTCTCGATCATCTTCGCCAAGATCTGGGTCGAGGTTTCCGGGATGAGCGCGAGGGCTCAGGCCGAGCAGCTCGTCGACGCCGGGCTCCAGATACCTGGCTTCAGGAGATCGCCTGCAATAATCGAGCAGATACTGAACAGGTACATCCCGTCGCTGACAATAATCAGCGGCATCGTGATTGGCCTATTGGCAGGCATTGCCGATATGCTCGGGGCGATCGGCAGCGGCATCGGCATCCTGCTCTCAGTAGGTATTATCTATCAGTATTACCAGATACTTGCGAAAGAGCAGCTGGCTGAGACCTATCCGGGACTTGGCAAGTTCCTTGGTCAGGAGTAGGCTCGAGGATAACGATGATCAGGAAGGCATGAAAAAGATGAAAACCTCTAGGAAAGGGAAAGTCGTGATAGTCACAGGCGTGCCAGGTGTCGGAAAGACAACCGTCCTCTCGGCAGCCCTCGAGATCTGCAAACAGAGCTCTGTACAGGTAGACCTAGTCAACTACGGAAATATAATGTTCGAAGAGGCGTCGAAGTCCGGACTCGTGAAGGCTAGGGACGAGATGCGCAGACTCCCTGTGAAGGACCAGGTGAGGCTCCAGCTTTCAGCTGCAGAATCGATAAAGTCCATGGCTGAGAAAGGCAACGTGATACTCGACACGCATATGTTCATCAATACACCTCAGGGCTTCATGCCGGGCATCCCATCCTGGGTAGCTGAGACATTGAAGCCAGACTCAATCGTGCTCCTCGAGGCGCCACCGGAGGAGATCTCAGCGAGGAGGAAGAAGGACGCCGCAATAAGAGCGAGGGAGGCTGATGAGCCTTGGCGCATCACTGAGCACCAGCTCCTCGGCAGGAGCGGCGCAGCCTCGATCGCCGTCCAGACTGGGTGCACTGTCGCTATCGCTCACAACATGGAAGGCAAGCACATGGAGGCAGCAAAGGTCATAGCTGATCTGTTGAGGTGAGGGCGTTGGCACTTGAGTTCTTTTATGACTGGTACCTCGGCATAGTCGCCTACCTTTCGAATGCCCTGGGCCCCTACAACGACTACCCCCTGGCGGTAGTCACGATCTTCCTGATAACGATAATGATGGCTCTGATCTCCTCGGGCGCTACGAGGGCGCTGACGGACGTCGAGGCGACTAGAAGAAGGATGATCGAGGTGAGGGAATGGCAGAGCGAGTATACCAAGGCGATCCGCTCAAAAGACGAGAAGGCGATCGCCAAGGCTAAGAAAAGGGAATCCGCGATCAAGAAAGCCCAGGCAGAGATGTCCCGCCAGCAGATGAAGCCGCTCTTCTTCACAATAATCCCGTTCTTCGTGTTCTACTACATATTCTACGCCGTATTCGGGTACAACCAGGTCCCAATCGCCTACTCTCCAATAACCCTCCCGTTCGTCGGTGACACCTTCAACTTCTGGACGTGGTACCTGATCTCGTCGTTCAGCATGTCCGCGCTGGTGCAGCGAGTGATGGGGATACCGACGGTCTCCGACTGACCTCGCGGAGGAGCGGGAAAAGGTATTATTCCACCTGCGGTCCGATAGTGAAGCGAGGGTGTGAGGTTTGGATCCCCGTTTCCCGAAGGGCACCGTGGTTACCATAAGCGGCCCCGCAGGCTCCGGTAAGTCGCACTGCGCATCGGAGCTCGCAAAGTACTTCGGCGTACCCCTTTACTCCTCGGGATCTGTCTTCAGGAAGATGGCCGCGGAAAGGGGGCTCTCTGTGGAAGCTTTCTCGAAGATGGCTGAGTCAGACGACACGATAGACAACGAGATCGACAGGCGGACCGAAGAGTGCGCAAGGGGCGGCAGCTGCATAATAGAGGCGCGGCTCGCCCGCTGGTTCTCAGGCAACGTGCCCAAGCTCTCCTTCTACCTAAACGCCCCGTTCGATGTAAGGGCGAGGCGGATAGCAGAGAGGGAGGGGATACCATTCGAGGAGGCTTCGAGGAGGACAAGGGAAAGGGAGGCGAGCGAGAGGATGCGCTACAGGAAGCTCTACGGGATCGACTTGTCCGACCTCTCCACGTACGACTTCGTAATCAACACCGCAATCTGGGACAAGGAATCCATAGTCCTGATCCTGAGGTCGATAATCGAGCTCTATGCCTCGCAGGCAGAACGGGCGGATCGTAGGACGTCACAGGCCTCCATCTGATCAAATCATTTATCTTGAAGCTTGCTTTACCTTGATATTGGACATTGGCCCAGCTGGGTCCATAAGGGGCGCCAAATAGTTGCAGAGCGATGGAAATTACATAGTGAAAGACGAGGAGAAGACGAACCCCAACCACGGTTGGAAGCCTAGGGAACGCCCCTTGAGCGAGTACCTTCAGGCAGGAGTGATAAACCTCGACAAGCCCCCTGGGCCGAGCAGCCACGAGGTCGTCGCGTGGGTCAAGCGCCTCCTCTCCCTCGAGAGGGCGGGGCACGGCGGCACCCTCGACCCCAAGGTGAGCGGCATCCTCCCAATCACTCTCGGAAGGTCCACGCGCATCATAGCCTTCATAATGAGATCAGGGAAGGAGTACGTCTGCCTGATGGAGCTACACGAGGACATCGGCGTCGAGAGGCTCAATGCCGCAGTGAGCGAGTTCATCGGGCCGATATACCAGCTGCCCCCTGTCAGGTCCGCTGTGAAAAGGGCGTTGAGGATAAGGAACGTTTACTCTATCAAGATCCTGGAGAAGGAAGGGAAGAACGTGCTTATGAGAGTCGACTGCGAGGCGGGGACCTACATTAGGAAGCTCTGCCACGACATTGGGGAGCTCCTCGGCTGCGGCGCCCACATGAGGGAGCTCAGGAGGGTCAGGGCAGGCCCGTTCAGCGAGGCAGGGGGCTCACACACCCTCCACGAGGTCCTCGACGCCATCCAGCTCTGGAAGTCCTCGGGCGACGAGTCCCTCCTGAGGGACGTCGTCATGCCTATAGAGGAGGCGCTGGGCTCTTTCCCCAAGCTTTTCATCAGAGATTCGGCTGTGGAGGCGATCTGCCACGGCGCAAACTTGGCCTCGCCGGGCGTCCTCCGCGTCGAGAGGGGGATCAAGGCGGGCGATATAATTGCCCTGATGACTGGCAAGGGGGAACTGGTGGGACTTGCAAAGGCAACGATGCCTAGCGAGGAGATAGCGTCATCGAGCCACGGCATAGTCGCAAGGACTGAGAGGGTCGTGATGGCAGAGGGGACATACCCGAAGGGCTGGTCAAGCGGATGAGCCTCGAAGACGATCCAAGGATCCCAAGGGGGATGCGCCCGTCCGGTCGGAAGGCGCCACACTACTTCTCGAAGGACGCCCCAAGGTCCAGCAGGAAGTACGTGATAAGGCTGAGCATTAGGGGCGAGATGCTCGACTTTGCGAGCGAGGGGGGCATATTCTCCAAGGACCGCATAGATCTGGGGACGCAGATACTGATCAACAGCCTCGAGCTGCCCGAGAGCGGCACGGTACTCGACATGGGGTGCGGGTACGGCGCCATCGGGATCTCGATCGCCAAGATGTCGCCCTCCCTCAAGGTAACGATGGTCGACGTCAACCCTCTCGCCGTCAGACTGGCGCGGGAGAACGCCTTGCGCAACGGCGTCGATGCAGAGGTCCTGCGGAGCGATCTCTACTCGGCTCTCGAGGGGCGGTCCTTTGACATGATAGTCTCAAACCCTCCACTGGCTGCCGGCTATGCCGTCGTCTTCCCAATGATAGAGGGCGCTTTGAGTCACCTCAATTACGGTGGGTCCATGCAGATCGTCCTCAGGCGTGGGATCAACACAATACCGAAGAAGATGTCCGAGGTCTTTGGAAACTCTGAATGCATCTCAAAGAAGAGTGGCTACAGGGTCTTCCGTTCGCTCAAACCAGATCCACGGAAAGCGGGTTGCCCTGGGGATTCAGAAAGATAAAAAAAGGTCTTCACACCCATTGCTATAATGCTCCTTAAGGCGCTGCGAGCCGAGGTATCCTAGCCTGGTAGGGAGCAATCTGAATAGGCTCATGCCTGGAGCGCGGCTAGGGCTGCCCTGAGAGCTTGTGACTCTTGCGGGTCTCGGGGGTTCAAATCCCCCCCTCGGCGCCATGCATGCCAAGCGCGAATATCCCACCGAGAACCTCTGGGCTCGACTCCTGGCGCAATAAACAATCCGGACCGCCCTCGCCGTTCCGTCATGCCCCTCGTCTGTCCCGCCCCTCGCCCATAAAACCGGAACCAGACCAAAGCCTGCTGCCCATTAGAGGCGTAGGGAGATCCTCATGGTCTTCCAAGCCGTTAGAGTTAAATACTTTTATATTGTTCTTAATTTGCCTCGAAGTAGGGGATGCACATTGAGCTCATCGTATAAGCACATAGTGCGGATAATAGACGCGGACTTGAAGGGAGAGGACAAGGTAGCGTACGCACTGAGCAGGATCAGGGGCATAGGGATTAACATGGCCTATGCCATCACTCGCGACTGCGGAGTCGATCCGGAAGGTAGGGTCGGCCTCCTGCAGGACAGCGACATCAAGAGGCTTGAGGAAGCACTCGCGACGATTGACCGGAAGTTCCCGAGCTACATGCTGAACAGGCGCAAGGATCCTTTCACAGGGAAGGACATGCACCTATTGGGATCGGATCTGGTAGTTGGGATTAAGTCAGATGTTGACTTGATGAGGAAGACCAAGAGCTGGAAAGGGGTCAGGCACTCCCTTGGGCTGAAGGTCCGCGGCCAGTGCACGCGGACGACGGGCAGGTTCGGAACTGCCGTAGGTGTCTCAAGAAAGGCAGTCATACAGGCCCAGAAGGGTGCCCAGGCCGGCGGAGAGGAGAAGAAATAGGCGCTAGGTGGCTTTTATGGGAGATCCTAAGAAGAGCAGAAGGAAATGGCAGGGTCCAAGGCATCCTTGGAAGCAGGACAACCTCAAAAAAGAGCTCTCGATTCTCGGGAAGTACGGTCTGAGGAACAAGAGGGAGCTCTGGATCGCGAACTCGATACTCAAGTCTTATAGGAAGCAGGCGAGCGAGATACTCGGCCTCGATGAGGCGTCAAGGATGGAGAAGGAGAAGTCGCTCATAAAGAAGCTGGTCAGCCTGGGGCTCCTGCAGGAAGACGCCGTACTCGACAACATACTAGGGCTCAGCGTCGACGATGTTCTGGAGCGGCGGCTTCAGACAATGATCTTGAAGATGAAGCTTGCAAACACGCCGTACCAGGCCAGGCAGCTCATAACTCACGGTCACATAATGATAGGCGGGAGGAGGATAAGCTCGCCAGGTTACATCGTACGGAAGGACGAGGAACCGAAAATAACCTGCAACTTGCAGCTGCCGGCTCCTCAGCCGGCTGAGGAGAGGGGTGCTTGAAGATGTCCAGGATGGACAAAGGGATGAAGTGGGGCATTGCAAACATCTACAGCTCGTACAATAACACTATCGTGCACATTACCGACCTCACAGGGGCAGAGACTGTCGCTTTCCAGTCGGGCGGGCGGATAGTCAAGGCAGACCGGGAGAAGCCATCGCCTTATGCGGCAATGGTCTCTGCAACAAGGGCAGCGCAGGAAGCCCTCGAGAAGGGGATAAGCGGCATACACATAAAGGTCAGGGCGCCTGGCGGCCACAAAAGCAAAACGCCTGGCCCAGGGGCTCAGGCGGCTATAAGGGCGCTCGCGAGGGCAGGGATGCTCATAGGCAGGATCGAAGACGTCACCCCGATACCTCACGACACAACAAGGAGGCCGGGCGGCAGAAGGGGAAGGAGGGTCTAGTGGGCTGGCTGGGGCGCAGGATTTGGCCTCATTCAGCTAAGTGATGGGGGTTCTTTGATGCAAGTTGAAATTCTCGGCACGGAAGACGGGCAATTGAGGGTGATGGCAAGGGGCGCGGAGCCAACTCTGATGAACGCCATAAGGCGCACGATAATGTCTGAGGTGGCGGTGCCCGCAATCGATAAGGTTTACGTTGCCGAGAACACAGGCGTACTTTATGACGAGATAATCGCGCACCGCCTCGGATTAGTCCCGCTCAAGGGAGGGGAGAACCTGAAGCTCCCAGAGGAGTGCGAGTGCGGAGGCAAGGGCTGCCCCAACTGCGAGGCCGTCCTCAGCCTGGACGTGGAAGCGACAAGCGACAAGCACGTCGTCCTCTCAGGGAAACTGAAAGCCGAGGGGACGGTCTTCCCAGCAAACAGCCAGATCCCTATAGTCGAGCTCAACACCGGTCAGAGGCTCGCACTCGAGGCACATGCGAGGCTCGGGAGGGGGAAGGACCACGCAAAGTGGCACCCCGCATCTGTGGCCGTCGTGAAATATGAGCCAGTCGTTGAAATAGACATGGAAAAGTGCGATCTGTGCGCCCTCTGCGTGGAGGAGTGCCCGAAGAGGATCCTTGAGGTCAGGAACAAGGCGCTTGTCGTGAACGAGATCACGAAATGCTCCCTTTGTAAGGTATGCGAGAGCATATGCCCCAGAGGGGCGGTGAAGGTGTCATACAACACCTCGAACTCAATGCTCACGGTCGAGACGGCAGGCTCATTGAGCAATGATGAGCTAATAACCGCTGCCTGCGACATCATCATTAAGAAAGCTAATGAGTTGAAGAAA
The DNA here is from genome assembly GCA_024464205.1 of Candidatus Methanomethylicia archaeon. Lineage (GTDB taxonomy): Archaea > Thermoproteota > Methanomethylicia > Methanomethylicales > Methanomethylicaceae > Methanomethylicus. The sequence goes on along the minus strand of JANHAI010000024.1, from coordinate 2,506 downwards.
TTGATAGGTGAACTGGCGGAGGCGCAGTAAATGGTGAAGAGGACTTTGCCGACTAACCCTAAGACAAGGCGTCTAATCAAGCTCTTGAGGAAGGCATCAGCATCCAACCAGGCAGCGATCTGGAAGGATCTCTCAGAGTCGCTGACCACCCCGGCGAGGAGGAGACCTTCGCTCAACTTGGGCAAGATCGACAAGCTTACCAAAGAGGGCGACTTTGTCGCCGTTCCCGGGAAGGTCCTCGGTTTCGGGAACCTCTCGAAGAAGGTGGACGTCGCAGCCCTCTCATTCAGCCAGTCCGCCAAGTCAAAGATAGCCGCTGCTGGCGGCAGGGCGGTCTCGCTCGAGGTATTGGTGAACCTCAACCCGAAGGGCCGCGCAGTAAAAATTCTTAGGTGATGATTATGGCATCAAGGATCTATATCGATGGCACTAACCTGAGGCTCGGAAGGGCGGCCTCAGTTATAGCCAAGCGCCTCATTGAAGGCGACGCCGTGGTGATTGTGAACGTGGAGAAGATGGTCGTCTCAGGGAGCAGGGCCTCAGTGCTCAGCAAGTATGAAAGGTGGATGGAGCTGAGGACCTACAAGAACCCAGAGGAAGTGGGGCCGAAGCACCACAGGTCGCCAGACCGTCTCTTCTTCTACGCTGTTAGGAGCATGCTGCCGAAGGCCCCGAGCGGAAAGGCTGCTTTGAAGCGGCTAAAGGTTTACCTCGGCGTCCCAGAGGAGCTGAAGCAGTCAAAACTGGAGACGATAGGTGATGCTGACATAAAGACCCTCAGGGGTAAATACATGCCCCTGGAGGAGCTTTCAAGGAGCTTAGGGTGGGCTGTTTGATGAGCGCAAAGATAGTGGTTGTTAGCGGGAAGAGGAAGACGGCCGTCGCCAGGGCGGTAGCGACCGAAGGCAATGGCAAGGTCTTCATAAACGATGTGCCGCTTGAGCTGTTCCAGCCAGCGGTCGCAAGGCTCAAGATCGAGGAGCCTATTCTCGTGGCAGGGAAAGACGTAGCCTCCAAGGCGGACATCCATATCAAGATCGAGGGCGGTGGCATTATGAGCCAGGCCGAGGCAGCAAGGGTCGTAATCTCAAACGCTCTGGCGGAATTCGGCGGCGAGCAGGTCAGGAAGATGCTCATGGAGTACGACCGCAGGATGCTCGTCGAGGACCCGAGGAGGACCGAGCCAAAGAAGTTCGGCGGCCACAGCGCGCGAAGAAGGAAGCAGAAGTCCTACAGGTAAGGTGCCAGCGTCATGATAATTCCGGTCCGCTGTTTCACCTGCGGGAAAGTGATCGCAGACAAATGGGACGAGTTCAAGGCCGAAGTCGCAAAAGGGGAGAACCCAGCGAAGGTGCTTGACAGCCTGGGGATCAAGAGGTACTGCTGCAGGAGGATGTTCCTCTCTCACATAGAGCTCCTGGAGGAATCGCTAAAGTTCTCAGTCCAGGCGGCGGAGGAAGGAAAAATATAAAAGGTGAAGCTGGGCTCATCAAAGTCACATCAATGTTACTGGGATAAGGTGTAAGTCCATGGCAACGCTCGAAACTGCCGATCTCCTAATACCGCTTGAGGTTTACCTAGCCGCCGGCATACATATCGGAACCCACGTCAAGACGAACGACATGAAGCCATTCATCTATCGCGTTAGGCCAGATGGGCTTTACGTCCTTGATGTCCGGAAGACTGACGAAAGGATCAGGACCGCCTCAAAGTTTATCGCGAGGTTCAAGGCCGAAAGGGTCTTCTCAGCGTCGGCAAGGCAGTACGGCTTCAAGCCAGTGGAAAAGTTCTCTTCAATGATAGGCGGAAAGCCATTGACGGGCAGGTTCATCCCTGGCACCTTCACAAACCCAAAGCTGACTAATTATGCCGAGCCGGAGCTCCTGGTGGTCACGGACCCGAGAGCGGACTGGCAGGCAATGGTGGAGGCTGCAGAGGTCGGCATACCGGTCCTTGGCTTCTGCGACACTGACAACCGATCGCAGCTCATGGACCTAGTGATCCCGATAAACAACAAAGGAAGGAAATCGTTGGCACTAGCATACTGGCTCCTGACGAGGCAAGTCCTGCGCGAGAGGGGCGACCTTGGCCCGACAGCGGATCTCCCCGCTTCTCTCGAGGACTTCGAGTCGAAGGTACTCGTCGCTGAGGAGGAGTATGGTGAATATGGCCTTGAGGGATAGAAGGCCCTCAGTCTCAGGCTCTTTTTATGAAGGCTCAAGGCGGGCTCTTGTCGAGCAGATCGAATGGTGCTTCCTCCACAGCGTGGGACCCGGGCGCCTGCCCGAGCAGGGACCAAAACCCGGGCGAAGGTCAGTCGTAGGCGCTGTTGCGCCCCACGCTGGATACATTTATTCTGGCCCCGTGGCTGCCCACACATACTATGAGATCTCGAAGGAACCACCCCCCGAGGTCGTTGTCCTGATCGGTCCAAACCACACAGGGTACGGCGCTGGCGTCTCTGTCTGGGGGGGCGGAAAGTGGGAGACCCCCCTGGGGAAAGCGG
>JANHAI010000023.1 GCA_024464205.1 Candidatus Methanomethylicia archaeon | reverse complement strand
AATCCTCTCATGCGCCTCCTCCAAATCACTTCTCTGTTCAGCGACCGCTATTGCGCACCACGAGGCGGAGTTTGGCTTTGCCCCTAGCTTTTTTATTGCCTCCTTTATCTGCCTCTCCCCTGACGCGTAAAGGAGGACCTCTGTAGAAGGCGACTTTGCAACCGCCTCGCCTGCGCCCCACGACTTTGCGGCGAGGAGCGCTGCCGTGACGAGGTGCTCTTTCCCTGCAACTAGGTCGGCATCTAGGAGCTGCACGCTCGCCCTCCTGAGATCAGCCATTGACTTGAGGAACGCATCGGCGTTTGCCCCAGGCTTTACCCTTATGCCCATTATGGATATGAAGTTGAAGCGCCCGCCACCGCCCAGCTCGATTATTTGCATCACCGGACGCCACCGTTCTGAAGGCTGTTCCCAACGTACCTGTCAACGATGCCCTCCGGGATGCCTGCTCCGATGAGGCGCTTCCGGAGCGTTGAAGGGTTGTCCACTTCCTTGCCCCAGATCCTGATGAGGTGAGAGAGCGTCTCCCTCAACTCCCAGGGATAGAGTATCCAGCTCTCAGTAGTGCTGACGTAGTAGTCCGGGGTCACCTTCGACCAGGGCTTGAGGTGTATCGTGGAAATGCGTATCTCCCTCGCCCCCTGATCCAGGATGTGCCTCCTCGCGAGCATCAGGCTCTCTCCACTGTCCGCAACATCGTCTGCTATAAGAACCCTCTTGCCTTTGGGGGATTCTGATATCGGCTGCGCGATGACCGGCACCTTTGACTTCTCCTCAGGGCCGCTGTAGAGGGAGATCTTGACCGAGGCGAGGTCGTTAACTTCAAGAAGGTCTGAGAGCACCCTCGCGACCACCCACCCGCCTCTCGCGATCCCTACGATCATGTCCGGCCTGTAGCCGCTTGCAGATATCTTGTCGGCTAGTGCCAGCAAAGAAGACTGTATCTCGTCCCACGAAATAGCGAGTATGTTCATTTTTGCAACTCCTTTATCCACCATGCACAGAAGGGAGCAGTGCCACTTCGTCGCCGTCCTTGAGCTCCGCCTCCATGCCTCCGAGCAGCCCTGAATCCACCCCATTTACCAATATCAAGATGTCCGGCCTAACCTTCCCGTCAGCGCCGAACAAGCGCGCCTTAAGTGATTCGCTTTCGGCGTTCTTGAGGTGACTGAAGAGGGATCCCAAAGTATTCTCCTTCAGTAGGACCGAACGGTCTCCTCCCCCCGAAAGCCCCTTCAGGACAGCGAGATATCTGACTTTTACCGCGATTCCTGCCAAATGGATCCCCCTCATGGCTTGGTGAAGTCATAAATATAAACTTCCTCTTCGTAACGGCGACCCCTGAGGACCGACCCTTTCTTGGCGATCCTGAACTTTGCGTTCCGCAGCTTTTCATTGATTTTGCGGTTCGCTGAATCTGGGTCGAGATACAGCCATTCGAGCGGGAGGTCGACACCGATAGGGCGGTACGGTATCACGTGTCGCGTCGACTTGATCGGGAAGAGCTCCCCGGAGGAAGCCGCAGCTCTTGCCTCAGCTTTCAGTATTGGCGGCGGAGCGACTATCGCGCCGATCTCCCCCGCCAAGAGGCGATCCACAGAATCCTCCTCCGTGGAGAAAGAGAGTGCTTTCCCCTCCTTTCTGAGCCTTTCCTCGAACTCCGAAAGCAGGCGGTACGACTGGTGGATGTCAAATGGCGATGAGCAGTAAAGCCTCGCTGTTCTTCCGCATACCACGGAGAGGAGCGCGCTCCTTTCGCTCACCGCAGCCAGCGCGGTCTCGCAGGGGACTATTTCCGATCGGATCCCGTCGAACGGCGGGGAGAGGTCGCAGAAATCGAGGCACCGGTACCAACATCCGACCTTTATCTCTTCGGACGAGTAATCGAAGGCGCAGACAGGTATTGATTGGCACCCCATCTCCCTTAGCGCCCAATACCGATGTGTCCCGTCCAGCAACATCCAGTCCCCTTCGGTGACGAGGACCGGATCTCTTAGGACGCCGTCCCCCTCAAGGGACTTTATAAGTGCGGCCAAGAGCTTTCTGTCGCTCTGCTCGTGCGGTCTTATCTTATATAGCGGTATCGCGAAGACGGGGGGCGGGCGGTTTCGCGCCATCATCTCAACACCTTCAGTCGATATGGTCAGTGGAGGTGCTAGTCTTCATCGGTCGCTCAGAAACATCTTGCCACTTCATTCCACAGACTACTTTGTATATGCCGTTATAAAAAGGGATTTTGCTCAGGCCATGCCTAAGCAAGGAGGTTCAGATGATCCCGCGCTTCATTCGGGCTTCTTTTCTTCAACTGTCCCTGTCGAGGCTTCTGGTGGGGGGGCTTCTGCATCATCTTCGCTCTCGGACTCTGCTTCTGGCTCTGCCGAACCCTCTTCAGTCACCTCTTCAGCGACTTCAGCAGGTTCCACTTCGGCAGGGGCGCCCTCGCCAGCCGCGGCCGGGGCTTCAGTTCCAGCCTCAGCAACAGGCTCAGACTCTGAGACGGTGCCTTCGATCTCGGCTGCCTCGGCTGCCTCAGCCTCTGCCCTCTTCTTTTCGTTAACCTTCAGCCGCGTTATGTAGCCTGCAACCCTGTTGTTCAGGCGTTTGCTGGTTATGTCGGAGTACTGCGCAACCAGCTTCTTGTTCGTTTCAAAATCAGTCGTGAATACATCACCGTACTTATTTACGAGCTCGTTTGAGACGCCCTTGACCTTTCCGATACGCACTTTGCCCAAAACATTCACCACAAGCAATCACCCGATGCATACACCAAAATTTATAATTTGTGATTACCCGTCGCCTGGGCGTGCGTTCGGACAAAGATTTTATAGAGACGAGCATAGATCATCTTTGGCGATACTAATGACGGACATCGCGTCATCACCAATAGACAGGATCATGAGAAAGGCAGGGGCGGAGAGGGTAAGCGAAGAGGGCGTTGAGGCGCTCAGGGAAGTGGTAGAGACGCTTGCCCTTGAGGTCTCAAGAGAAGCCATCGCGCTGGCTAAGCATGCTGGGCGCAAGACGGTGAATGCCGAGGATGTAAAGATGGCGAGCAGGAAGCTGATGGCACTCACAAAGCTCGGTGTCTGAATTTTCTGGCTGGAAAAAACGCGGGTCCTTCCATTTTTTGGGCGGATCAGGCAATTTATTGATAGCTTCGCTTCCCTTCGCATTGGCGCTACGACGAGGAGGTCAGCGTCTAGGCTCATTGGCAGAGAAACAAATATATAGAAGTGTAAAAGTCTTTCTTATCGCAATTTGTTTGAGGTGAATTCTGTGTCAAATGCTCAACTTGGCGGAGTTCCAGTATTGATACTTAAAGAAGGTACGCAACGAACCCAAGGAAGGGATGCCCAGAAAATCAACATGATGGCAGCCAGGGCCGTTGCAGAAGCCGTAAGGACAACTTTAGGGCCAAAAGGCATGGACAAAATGCTTGTCGATACCTTAGGCGACGTGACTGTGACGAATGATGGCGCTACCATTCTTGGCGAGATCGAGGTCCAGCACCCAGCAGCAAAGATGATGGTGGAGGTCTCAAAGACCCAGGATGACGAGGTCGGTGACGGAACTACCACCTCAGTGATCTTGACCGGTGAGCTGCTTAAGAAGGCAGAGGATCTCATCGACAAGAACATACACCCAACTCTAATCGTGCAGGGCTACAAGAAGGCGACAGAGAAGGCGATAGAAACCCTCTCGAAGATAGCGGTGCCAGTAACCATTGACGATGACAAGAACCTGAATAAGATAGCATACACCGCAATGAACAGCAAGGCTTCTGCAGGCGTCCAGGACTTCTTCGGCGACATCGCTGTGAGGGCAGTAAAGGCAGTCGCTGAGAAGAGGGGCGACAAATACATCGCAGACCTCGATTACATCCAAATAGTGAAGAAGCAGGGCGGGAGCGTAACGGACAGCCAGCTGGTCTATGGCGTCATTGTCGACAAGGAAGTCGTGCACCCAGGCATGCCAAAGAAGGTGACTGACGCAAAGATAGCTCTGCTCGACACGCCGCTCGAGATAGAGAAGACCGAGTTCGATGCAGAGATCAGGATAAGCGACCCGACCCAGATGAAGAGCTTCATCGAGGAGGAGGAGAAGCTCCTGAAGGACATGGTTTCGAAGATCAAGGCTTCTGGCGCAAATGTCGTATTCTGCCAGAAAGGCATAGACGATGTCGCGCAGCATTACCTTGCCAAGGAAGGGATCGTCGCAGTCAGGAGGGTCAAGAAGTCGGATATCGAGAAGGTTGCCAGGGCGACAAGCGCAAAGATAATCACGAACCTTGACGACCTGACTCCAGCAGACTTGGGCATTGCGAAGACTGTCGAGGAGAAGAAATTCGGTGAGGACAAGTTGACGTTCATCGAGGGCTGCAAGCACCCGAAGGCAGTTAGCGTGCTGATAAGGGGAGGCCTTATGCGCGTCGTCGACGAGGCGGAGAGGACGCTGCATGACGCGCTCTGCGTCGTCGCTGATGTTATAGAGGATGGCAGGATAGTTGCGGGCGGCGGGGCGCCAGAGCTTGAAGCAGCAAAAGTACTGAGGGAGTACGCATCGAGCGTTGGCGGAAGGGAGCAGCTTGCGATAGAGGCGTTCGCCGATAGCCTTGAGGCGATACCGAGAACCCTTGCTGAGAACGGAGGGCTTGACCCGATAGACATCCTAGTGGAACTGAGGGCGCTCCATGACAAGGGGGAGATATGGGCAGGCGTGAACGTCCTGGAGGGCAAGACGGCTAACATGATGACCGCCGGCGTAATAGAGCCGCTTTCTGTCAAGATGCAGGCAATAAAGTCAGCGACCGAGGCGACGTCAATGATCCTCAGGATCGACGACGTTATTGCTTCAGCAAAGACTGGCGGCGGGCCCAAGATGCCCAGCAAGCCAGGCGAGGGCGGAGCGGGAGAAGACTAAATCTCTCCCTTTTTTTGTTTTTTTTTTTATTTATATAATTCATTTTTATTCTGCACTTTTTGACCCCCCACCTCAATCAGCTATTTATTCGTGGACGCAGAACTTAATTTGCTGATGGATCTCATGGAAGCGATTGTGATAACGGGCACCCCCGGCACAGGCAAGACCTCCGGATCGGAGGCGGCCAGCAGGATGCTGGGGCTCGATCTTTGGCACCTTGGCGAGATCGCTAAGGAATGCGGCGCGCTATCGAAGGATCCGGATCGAGATACCCTTGTAATCAACCCGACAAAGCTCAGGAAGCTTCTTGGGAAGAGACTCGATAGCGGCGAGGGGTGCGTCATCATAGAGGGGCATTATGGGGAGATCGTACCAAAGGGGAAGGTCAGGCTTGCCCTAGTTCTCAGGACCGACCCCAGAGTCCTCGAGACGAGACTCCGTTCGAGGGGGTACAGCGAGGAGAAGGTCAGGGAGAACGTGGAGGCTGAGCTGCTCGACTATTGCCTAATCAAGGCAATCGAGAGCTTCGGTGAGGGGAAAGTGCTCGAGATAGACACTACAGGGCTAGAAGCAGAGAGGCTAGGTGAAGAGATAGCTTCAGCGGTAAAGGGGGATAAGGGGCTCAAGCCTGGCAGCATAAATTGGATGGCTATGCTTGAGAGGGAAGGGGCACTTCAGCGGTATCTTCGCTGATCTCCAGCCCCAAGACAGGATCAGCGATCACCTTTACGAAGGCATTGCAAGACCTGGAGGGCATATTTACGACGGCCTCCCCGACGCAAAGGGACGGGAGCGCCCTGATCTCCTCCTCAGACATCGAGGTTGATTCCCTTATCGCCCGGAGGTCTTCGCCTGACCGTATCGCGTGGATTATCCTTATGGAAGTGTTCTTCACCACTTCCTGGGAGACAGAGGAAGGGAATTGGGAGATGACAACGACGCCCTCGCCAAACTTCCTCAGCTCGCTCAAAATCCTCTCACCTATGCATCTTGGCATCTCAGGCTTTCTTGGGGGCAGGACGTTGTGCGCCTCTTCGATAAAAACGACGTGCTTCAGCCGTGAGTTCACCTCCTTGTAGACGCAATGGTCATAGAGCAGCTTGAGTAGAATGTTCGCGAAGATTGACCTGCTGTTCACGTCCTTGAGGCGGCTGAGGTCGATCGAGACGAGGCCAGAGAAGAGCTCCCCCCTCGGCACAGAATCGGGACCATCGACAGCCATGCCACACGTGCCTTCAGTGAAGAGCTTCAGCCGCCGCATGAGCGCCATCCTCGTTTCATGGTCCCAGCTTGACTTGATCGGCAGGAGTCCCAGCTCATGTATTAGGTCTGATAGCGAGGGGTTTGTCTTTGATCTGTAGCAAGCTTTGAGCACCTCCCTAAACATGTAAGCTTGGGGGGCAGTGAACTGGAAGACTTGGGAGAACACGTCAGTTATGAACTCAGTCTGGAAGCCATAGTCCCCCTTCGCCTCCGAGATCAATGGGTTGATTGTAAGGCCGCTCTCAGTGGATCCGGGAGAGAAGACCTTGCCACCCGAGCTGTAGACGGCCTCGCTGTGCTCACCATGCCAGTCCAGAATCATTACAGAGATTCCTTGAGAGAAGAGCCTCAAAGCGAGGGATATAGCAGTAGTCGATTTTCCGCTGCCAGTGGTACCGAATATCGAGGCGTGCCGCTGGATGTCTTTAAGATTTAGCGAAAGCGGACCGACCTTCCTGCCGCTGGAGTAAACATTTCCTATCAGCGGCCCATCCCCATAGAGCTGGCAATCCTCGCTTGCAGTTATCGAGGAGGAAGGATCCCTTGAGAAGGGCGGAGGGGGGACCGGCATCACATGTTCGTCATGCTTCATCAGTAGTGGCTGCGCTCCGACTCGCAAATCGCGGAGTGCCACGTGCAGCGGCGAGGAGATCAGTGAGATCAGCTCCTCGTTTCCCAGCCTCTCGGTCTTGCAATTGGGGAATATCACTGAGCAGAGGCTTTCGATCTGCTTGAGGCGCATCTCGCACTGCTTCGAGACCTCCTTTTCGTCCCTTCCAGAGGACCAAGCGATCACTATCGATCGGGTGATACAATGGCTGATTTCAAGTCCTGCCATCGATTTGCCGGGGATCGAATACATCAGATACCCAGTTTGAGCCCCTATCGATCGGAGAGCCTCTGAGAATTTGCAGAGGCGCTCGTAGCTCAATTCTTTCTCGAACCGATCTAGCTCCTCGTTCTTCCTGTTCTGCGAGAGGGCTATAGCCGATGCCCCCCAACATATCCCTCGGGCTTTATTGGCGAGATCAGGCCCTGGCAGCGTGGTGGCATTGCCAGCCTTCAGATCAACCTTGGCAAGAATCCTGTAGGCGAACGGGGTTGCAAGCAGAGCGATGCCTAAAAGCAGGAGGGCAAATTTGTCAGGGACATAGTCGCTGATAAAGAAGATCACCAGCACCGAGAGTAAAATGAGAGAGAGCGCTTCCATCTTCACACTATCCTGAAGAAGCTCAATATCTTGTCCAAGGACTGCTTCATGTCTTCCAGAAAGCCTTCGCCGTTGAATATTGAGAGGTCAAACGTATTCTGTACGCCGCTTAGGAGTCCGACCACCAACGACAGAACGACGGTGAGCGTGACGATCGCTATCCCCAATAGGAGACCTTCCTCGACGAGCGGGGATCCCCTCTTGCTGAAGTCCTTGCGCCTTGCCATTTTGCATCCCCCCAAACCACCGCCACTTTATTTAAGAGCGCTATTTGATTGCAAAGATCATAACAAGATGCGTAGCGATGAAGGTCATGCCAGAGACAGCGACGATCCTCTTTCTATTGAGGTAAGGAATCAGGCACGATACCGAATATGATGATGCAATTGTCAAGGAGAGGAGGGTGTAGAAGACTAGAGGATCAAAGGTTAAAAGGTCCTCAATACTGCCCCAGCTTGCATGGCCAGCCCCTGAGAGGGCAGAGATGATCGGAGACACGAAGGAAATTACTCCCAGCACCGCAGAGGAGATTACTGTGAGCACCTTCAGCCTCAACGCCACCACTTGGAGGCGGATGGACATCTCGTTCCGGAGCTTTCGCCTTTCCTGCCTATTCTGAACGATGGCTGGCATCCTCTGCACCGTAAGATCAGCGCTAAAGCTGAGCATCTCTGAAAGCAAGAGCAGAAGGGGGCGCTCGTCGTTAGAGAGGCGCGCCGCACCCCTGAGTGCTTGAGGGAGGGGGCAGCCATCCTTGATCCTCATTTCAGCATGCCGTATTGCAGCGTTTGTCTGGGCAGTTGCCTTTGATGCCATGAGGAACGCTTTCTCTCTTGAGAAGGACTTCATCAGTTGTGCGAAAGCCAATAGGAAAGAATCCGGGATCTCATGGCGTTCACCTTTCCTTGAGGAGATCTTTGTGTAAAAGAGGTTTAGCGCTGCGAAATAAAGCGCAGTCGAGATTACCAGCACCGGAGCCCCATAGGTGTTGCCGATCGCCGCAGCGAATAGGATCGACAGCAGGACCGCCACGGGATTCAGTCGCTTGCACTTCATATCTGCTGGATGAGGTCCTTGAACCATAGCTGCACTACCACAAAGACGGAAACCTGCGCAAGGACGATTGAGAATACCCATGGCGAAGAGCTGAAGCCCCACAGGATAGCTGCGATCGAGAGCACTACAGGGAAGAGGGTTGATGCGGCGATGACGAACGCCATCGTGTCTTCGGCCTTGAGAATCATCTTCATCATCTCGGCGCATATCTCTGACTGCAACGAAGCGAGGTCGGTGCCACCGCCCATAACAACGGCTTCAAGCCACTCGGATCCGATCTGGTCCGAGGGGGCGCAGCGCAGGAGGGCTTCCTGAGGCGGGCATCCATTTCTGATCATCGCCATGGCTCTACCAAATGGATTCGTCCGCGATGTAGACGATAGGCACGCAAGGGTGCAGGCCAGTTTCAGTGACCTTGAAGCGATGTAAATCGAAAGGAAGACGTCGAAAGCATATATTGAAAGAAGCCTCTCAGAGAGGGCAGCTTTATTCTTAACTGGCCGGACGGGCCTTGGCTTCGGGTTCACCTCTTGTGGCCCCCATGTTGCGGCTTGGGGTGCACATCGCGCCCAGCCTGAACTGCGGCTCCCCTTTTTTTGGGAGCTGGGAGGGGGATTTTTGCCGGCCTTCTGGATGGCTCATCGGCTTGCCTTGGGGGAGGCAAGATGAAGATCTCATTTAGTTTTGGGATTTCCCCCCATGGCGATTCCTTGCATACTTCTGAGATCCTCACGACCTTCCTTGCGACTGAACCATTTGGTCCAGCAATCTTCTTTACATGTATAAGGACATCCAAGTCAAGAAGTGAGTTTGGGTTCACGCCATACTGGTAAACAAACCGCCTGAATAGCGACTCTGCTGAATCGGCATGCACCGTGTGAATCCCCTTAATTCCCGCAGCCAGGATCTGGAATAGAGCCAAGCCATCCTCTTTTGAGAGCACCTCCCCCAAGAAGACGTAGTCGGGTGACTTGTGCAGAAGGCTGTTCAGGACCGAGATCCGCTTCTGCCTGGCAGGTTCGTCCTCTGTGCTTGCCAGTAGCCTGACCTGATTCTTCATCCATCTGTGCTGCAGGACATTCTCCCCAACATCCGATTCTATGGAGATCTTGCGCCATTGCCCTGGAGCTGCGAGGTCAAGTGCTATGGCAAGGGTCGTTTTGCCTGAGCTGCTCTCCCCATAGATAGTAATTGTTCTCCTTGTGAGAACGCAGTTGATTAGGTAAGATACCGCCTCAGGCTGGATGGTCCGATTCATCACGAGGGCGTCCAAATCCAAAGGCGACATGAAGAAACGCCTCACGTCTATTGCTGTGCCCTCTATTGCGAGCGGTTTCATGTCGGCTGATACCCTTATGTGGAAATCGGGAGTTTTTATTGACGACCTTAATGAAGGGGAATCATATCCCATCGATCTCCCTGATGCAGAGCTGGCGAAAGTTATCAGGTGGTCCATTGTGCCCCTGCCCACGAATATCGAGGTCTTGCATCTGCCGTACTCCCTATGATCTACATACGCAAATGATCCCTCTTTGTCCACATAGAATTCGCTCAGCCTCTCATCGGCAAGGAGCGGGTAGAGATCTCCAAGTCCCACGCTTCCATAAAGCGCTATCGATTCGAGTTGGCTCTCCAA
>JANHAI010000022.1 GCA_024464205.1 Candidatus Methanomethylicia archaeon | reverse complement strand
TGGACGCTCGCAAGCTCGACTACGACCTCTCAATCAAGCGGGGGGCGCATGGCGTCGATGGCGCTTCCTTCGTCGTCTACGCTGACAGGCGATCCCTCTTTGGCGTCGCCCGCCCTCTGCGCACATCAAGCATCAATGTCAGGGTCGTGCCTACACCCGCAAAGACTTTTGAATATTCGGCCTTGCGGTCTGAGGGCGGGAAAGCCCAGAAGAGGCATCTGATAGTCGGCGTAGACCCAGGGATGGTGACGGGGCTGGCGGTCCTCGACCTGAACGGAAGGGTGCTGCACCTCTCGAGCGGAAGGGGCTTTACGAGAGGACAGATAACCAGGGTTCTGACGGAGTATGGAAAGCCGATCCTCTTCGCCTCCGACGTAAGCCCCCCTCCAGGGATGATCTCCAAGCTCGCCGCGCTCCACAAGGCCGATCTGTTCTTCCCGCAGAAGTCCCTCAAGACCTTTGAGAAGTCTGAGATCGTCGAGAAGGCATCAGCAGAGCAGGGGATAAAAGTCTCCGACACGCACCAGCGAGACGCACTCTCGGCCGCCCTGAAGGCATACTCCCTCCATAAGAACAAGCTCGATCAATGCGAGGCGCATGTCAGGAGCGAGGGCAAGGGGGCAGACCTCGACGCAGTCCGTGCGTTGGTTCTGAAGGGCTTCAGCATCAGCGACGCCATCGAAGCTGAGTCTAAGCCTGCCGCCGAGCCGCCCCAGCCGCCCAAGAAGAGGGTGCCTTCAGAGGCCGGGCGAATAAAGGCGCTCGAATCCAAGCTGGAGCTCTTAGAGCTGGAGAGGGATGCGCTCCTCGAGAAGAACAGAGCATTCGAGGAGGAGATAGATGAGCTGAAAAATGCGCTCCGACTCGCAAGGATTGGCGCAATGCCCAAAAGGTCGCTAGATAGCTACGAGTTGGAGAGGCGGATCTCCTCGCTGCTCAACGAGCTATCCCTTATCAGGAACCAGCTCGAGGCAGAGCGTTCCGAGTCGATACGGCTGCGCAAGACGCTGGAGGGCCTGGCTGCAGGCTCCGTAATTGCGCTCCCGAAAAGGAGAAGCCTTGACAGAGACTGCGCGCCAGTCTGGACCGCGGATCCCCGCGGCCTGATCGCAATCGAAAGGGTCGAACCTTTGAGCAGCGATCTGATGGGCAAATTGATGGGGACCCCTCCTGCAGCCATTATTGCATTGGCCTCAGTCAACAAGTTGGCAGAAACCCAGCTCCTCGACAGGGGGGTGCCAGTCATACTGCCTGGGTCGCTGGAGTTCCAGGAAGCGGGGGAATGGGTCTTTGTCTCGCAAGAGAAGCTAGACTGTGCCTTGAGCGAAGCCCGCAAGAGGATGCAGAGGTACAGGCACAGCAAACCCGTCAGCATGAAAGACCTTATTGAGGAGTACAAAAAGGAGAGGATGAAAGAGTCGCTCAGAAAAGAGTGACCTTCCTCGCAAGTATCTCGTCTGTGACATTATCTATCCTGGAGAACTCCTCATTCGAGATCCCTTCGATCTCGCCCCTGAGCTCATCCGTCAGCCCCATTCCTCCCTGGAGGACGACTTGCACGTTAGCCATGTGCGGATCATCAATCGCCCTACCGATCTGGCTGACAATCTTCACGTAAGCCTCCTCGACGCCCTTTAGGTCTGCAACCTTCCTCGCTATCGAGTCCGCAACCACGTTGTATATCTTGCCGACATGGCTCACGGGGTTCTTGCCGGCAGTCGCCTCGAGCGACATAGGCCTCTGCGGCGTTATGAGGCCGTTGGCCCTGTTGCCCCTACCGGTCTCGCCGTCGTCTCCCATCTCGGCGGATGTCCCTGTGACCGTGATGTAAACTATCTCCCTCTGGGGCAGGTCAGCATTGTTAAGGCAGACCTCGACAGGGAGCTCGCATTTCTTCGTAACGTAGTCCTCTATGGCCCTCTTCAGCTCGTCCTTAACCGAGAGATAATGCGAAAGGTCATGCACCTTCGATGATATCATAGCTGCTGCAATCGTGAGCTTTATCTCCTTGCCCGTTCTGAGGCCCATGACCTTCACGTCTTCCCCGACCTCCGGGAGCCTCTTCCTTATGTATTCCGAGTTAACGAACTTCTCAGCATCGTAGACGAGCCTCTCCAAGGCGTCCCACGGGGCGTAGCCGACTCCGAAAGAGGTGTCGTTCGCGCAAGTCTTGCCGTTCCTGCCTTCGAAATTGCAGACCAGGTCCATCGATCCCTTACCGATCCGGTGGTCGATAATGACGTGGCTCTCAGGATCAAGGAACCTCAGGTTCCTCTTTATCCATGCCTTTCCCGCCTCCACAGCGAGCCTCCCCACCGGGACTATCTCCCATTCACCGTCCACGTTTACCTCGGTCGTTGCCCTCCCAGACATCACCACATATATCGGGGTTATCACCTCCCCGCCCCCGAAGCGAGGCATCGACTGCCCCCCAACAAGGAGGACCTTATCGACATTGTGGTGTAGGATCGTCCCAAACCTCTTCTTGTACTCCTTGCAGAGCTCAAGACTCAGCTCCTCGGACAGGCTGTCCGCTATGTAGTCCGGATGGCCGAGTCCCTTCCTCTCGACGAACTCTACTGCATGGGATCCAACGGGATCCTGATTGAGCTTCTCTACGACAATGCTCCTTGAGCCCATAACCATGACCTCAACTAATTTGACTGTGCTAACCAATGATTGCTAATTAATATTATTTTCTAAAGGCAATATTACTGCCAATAATTTTCCCCATAAATTCAGGCGACGCAACTATCATGGCGCTACCGTCTTTATGTAAAGGATGTTGTTTCCCCTGACAAGAATCTTGCCGTATTTGGCTACTGGTCGGTTCACGTCGTCCGCGGCCTCGATCGCGTCGGTGAGTATAAGGTTCATCGTCATGTCATACTTCTGCAGGTTCCCTATGTATTCGTGGCCGTCTTTGAGCTTCACTAGTATCTGGTTGTGCAAAGACTTGTTTAGGAGCCTTATTGGTTCACTTGGCAAATCAAACACCACTTCTACGGTGGTTCAGTTTATTATAAAAAGTTGTCGTAATGTGCCTGCGCCCCTGCCCTTCTGCCGTCTCTTTGTGCCCGGTGTAGAACGTGTCTTTCAGGCTCTCGGACTGGTCCTCTCTGTAAACCGCCCCGCTGATCTGTAGCCCCCTTGCGAATTTGGCCTTCCCCAGCAAAGATATCGCGAACTCGCCGCCAGGCTCCAACACCCTCATCAGCTCGCCGATCGCCTTCGCTGGGTCGCCCAATAGCTGCAACACGCTTATCGAATAGACTGTCTTGCAGCACCCGTCGACCAGGGGGAGGGCCTCGAGGTCCGCGAGGATCAGGTCCGGAAATCCCTTCCCCTTCGCCTCCTCCAGCATCTTGATAGACGTGTCAATCCCAATGGCAAAGCTAGACTGCACGATCTTCTCGAGCAACATGCCAGTCCCACAGCCGGCATCCAGGACAACGCCACCACGGGGCCGCACCCTCGAGAGGATGAACCCTATCTTCAGCTCCTGCTCCTCCCTGTAGCGCATATCGTATGCTGGGGCGGTCGCATCGTACTCCTTCATGAGCCTGCGCTTCTCCAAGCCTTCCGGACCATCCTGACGTGGAAACCTTAAAAGGAACTGCCTCATAAGTTATTGGTTGCCGATACTTTGCCTCCGGAGGTGAACCATTGTGGCTGAAGGCGAAACACAGCTTGACAAGGCTATGCCTAGAGACGTTATACTGGTTGGCAAGAAACCAATCATGAGCTATGCGATGGCAGCTCTGATGCAGCTCACTGAGAGCGGAGAGATAACCGTCAAGGCGAGAGGCAGGGCTATCTCACGCGCAGTTGACGTTGCCGAGGTCGTCTCCAAGAGATTCCTTAGCGGAGCGAACGTTACGAAGACCGTCAGCATAGGCACAGAGGTTCTAGGAGAGCCACCAAAGAACGTCTCCACGATCGAGATAAAGATCTCTGGAAAAGCACCTAAACCGCAGTAAAATCGCAGTGGTAAAAACAAAATAGGGACGAAATCCCAACCATTTTTTACTTTTCAGAGATACAAATCTAACGTTCCAGGATAGGTCTTAACAGGCTCATCCTCCGGCTACAGGAGGGAAAAAAGCCACATTGTCGCCATCCCTAAGCGAGGTCTCAAGGCCTTTTAGCCCCCTCACGTCCCTCCCGTTCACGAATATCTTCACCATGGGCTTTATCTGGTCGCCCTCCACCACCCTCTCCTTGAATCCGCCGCCGCAGAGATCGTCGATCCTCATCACTAGATCCATGACAGTCTCGCCTGCGAACTCTATCTCGAGCGCAGCCCCGCCCGCCACTTCTCTTAGGTCCGCGTAGAACTCTGCCTTGACCTTCATACCAACAGATCTGATCCTTAGGAAAGATATAAGTATCATTCATTTTCTAGCAAGATCGTCTGGAGATGGGCTATTTGGGCGGTTATGTCAACAAGATCCTAAGGGTCAACCTTTCATCAGGCGAGATCTCTCAGGAGGAATTGGACTGGGAGATCGCTGCCTCTTTCATAGGCGGCAGGGGCTATGGAGCAAAGATTCTCTATGACGATCTCAGGGTCGGGATCGACCCGTTGGGGCCTGAGAACAAGCTGATATTCATGACAGGCCCTCTGACGGGGACGCCTGCCCCAACATCAGGCAGGTTCTCGGTGTCCACGAAGTCGCCAGCGACCGGGGGCATATTCGATGCCAACAGCGGCGGCTTCTTCGGCGTGGAGTTGAAGAGGGCAGGCTTTGACGGGATAATCTTCGAAGGTGCGAGCAATTCTCCTGTTTACCTAAAGATAATTAATGGCGCCGCCTCGCTCCACGACGCGTCCCAGCTCTGGGGGCTCGATGCCTTTGCGACCGAAGACAGGCTAAAGGAGATTGTGGGCGATCCGATGGCACGGGTCGCTTGCATCGGGCCAGCTGGCGAGAGGCTCGTCAAGATAGCTGCCATAATGAACGAGAAGCACCGCACAGCAGCCAGGGGCGGCGTTGGTGCGGTGATGGGCTCCAAGCGGCTCAAGGCGATCGTCGTGCGCGGGAGGGGCGAGATACCTCTCGCAAACCCGCACGCGTTCATGAAAGAGGTAAAGCAAACCTTAAGCGTACTCAAAGGGCACCCCATTACGGGGGACGGTCTTGCGCGATACGGCACAGCCATCCTTGTCCACATCATAAACAAGGCGGGCATATTCCCTGTAAGGAACTACAGCACTGGCGTTTTCGAGGACGCAGAGAAGGTCAGCGGCGAGAACATCACGAAGACCATACTGAGGGGTAAGAAGGGGTGCTACGCGTGCCCCATAATGTGTGGGCGCGCAACGCGCGTCCCGCTGCCTGGGGGGGCAGTCCTCGAAACCGAGGGCCCAGAATACGAGAGCGTGTGGTCGCTCGGCCCGAACTGCGGCATTAGCGACATCAATGGGATAACAATTGCTAACGACCTCTGCAACAAGTACGGTGTCGATACGATCTCGATGGGTCAGGTTGTTGGCATGCTCATGGCCGCCGTCGAGAAGGGCCGCGTCAAGCCGGAAGACATCGGGATCAATGCGAAGTTCGGTAGCACTGAGGCCCTCCTTAAGCTCATCAAAATGACTGCGTTCAGGGAGGGCGTTGGGAATCTCTTGGCAGAAGGGAGCAGGGTCGCATCCAAGGAGATCAACGCCGAGGACTGCGCCATCCACATGAAGGGGCTCGAGCTCCCAGCCTATGACCCCCGCGGGGTGAAGGGCATGGCCCTGTCATACGCCACCTCTAACCGGGGTGGGTGCCACCTCAGGGCTTTCATGATAGTACCTGAAGTTCTGAGCATGCCCCGCTACCTGAACCCCAATTCCTACGATGACAAGGCCACGCTCGTAAAGGTCATGCAGGACGTCTTTGCCGTCTTGGATTCCTTGGTCCTGTGCAAGTACACCACCATGGCGCTCTTCGACACCCTCGCTTTCGAGCCGGACTCATACGCTAGGCTCCTGACGACTGCCACTGGCTTCTACGTGGACCGCGAGGAGTTCTACAAGATTGGGGAAAGGATCTACAACATCGAGCGCCTCTTCAATTCAAGGGAGGGCTTCACGAGGAAAGACGACTACTTGCCAAGGAGATTCCTCGAGGTTCCGATGCCAGAAGGTCCAGCGAAGGGGGAGGTCGTCGACATGGATAGGTTATTAAACGAGTATTATGCAGTGAGAGGTTGGGATTACAACGGTATCCCTTCAAACAAGAAGGTGACGCAATTGGGTCTGAAACCGCTCTACGAGGGTCCGCAGCTGCAGGTCGCGATCGACGAGCGCTACCTCAAGGACGCCGTCCCAATCGCAGAGAAATCGTACAAGGGAGGCGCCGACATAATCGAGGCAGGCACCCCCCTCATCAAGTCTGAGGGCTTGAACGCAGTCAGGCAGCTCAGGAAGGTCTGCCCGAACGCAACAATACTCGCCGACCTGAAGACATTCGACACTGGATGGCTGGAGACCGAGCTGGCAGTGGAGGCAGGGGCAGACATAGTGACCGTAATGGGCGCCACAGATGACTACACAATCAAAGACGCCGTCGGGGCCGCACGCAAGTACCACGTCAAGGTGATGGTCGATCTGATGAACTTGAAAGATCCGCTAGCACGCGCCTTGGAGGTCGAGAAGCTCGGAGTGGACCTTGTCTGCATGCACGTCGGAATCAGCTCTCAGACAAGGGAGAGGGAAGTTGACCAGAAGATCGCCCTCGTCCAGAACCTGGTGAAGTCGCTCAAGATCCCAGTGTCCGTTGCCGGTGGGATCAAGCTCGAGGTTGTGCCGCAGATGGTCAACGCAGGGGCAGGCGTTCTCGTAGTTGGGGGCGCAATAACAAAGTCCGCGAACCCCGAGGAAGCGACGCACCGCTTCGTCGACCTCATAAGGTCGACGTGGAAGTCGCGCAGCCAATGAGCCATACCTCGACAAACGCATAGGCCTCAGTTTCAGGGGCGAAAAGCCCCTTTTCTCAACTCCCCCCCATGGGAGTCCATGGTCACGAAGCATGGCCCGAACTTCTCAACCTCGATGACCCAGACTGCCTCGGGCTCCCCAAGGTCCTGCCAGAATACCTGCCTTATGCCCTTGGCTGACTTTGCAGCGAGCGCGCCAGCGCCGCCAGTATACTCGAGATAGGCGCAACCGCAATCCTGAAGGGCTGAGAGCGTTCTCTCTCCCATCCCCCCCTTCCCGATCACTGCCCTCACACCGGACCGCCTTATTAGGTCGCTTTCCATCCTCTCCATCCTCATGCTGGTGGTTGGGCCCGCCGAGACCACCCTGCCTCCTTTCACAAGCGGCCCGCAGTGGTATATGACCCTCCCTTCCAGGTCGAAAGGTAGCCCTCTCCCATCCAGCAGCTTGAGCGCCCTGAGGTGAGCCTGGTCCCTCATTGTGAAGATCTCGCCAGTAAAGTAGACGACGTCTCCCGCCCTGAGAGACCTTACAGTGGGCTCGTCGAGCAGAGTCTTGAGATCTTTAAGCATGCCCATCGACTGTCAACCTCCCATTCTTCACTGTACACGAAACCCTCCTTAGCGCCCAGCACTGGATGCAGACGCTTACCGGTAGGCTCGCTGTGTGGCAGTGCGCCCACTCCGCCCTCACTCCCAGCGCGGTCGTCTTGCCACCAAAACCCATCGGCCCTATGCCAAGGCGGTTTATCTCCTCGAGGAGATCAGCCTCCAGCGAGGCGACCATAGGATCTCGGCTCCTCTCCCTCATGTCCATCAGCAGTGCCTTCTTCGCTAGGAGCGCTGAGTGGTCATGGCTCCCGCCTATGCCAACACCCACGAATATGGGCGGGCACGGTTTCGATCCGGCTCCCCTCACAGCATCGACGACGATCCTCTTCACGCCCTCCAATCCCTGGTCTGGGTCGAGCATGCAAGTCCTGCTTGCGTTCTCGGACCCAGCCCCCTTTGCGATGATATGGATCCGGGGAAGGCCGTCGGAGTCGCTCCCCGCGGCAAAATGGATCAGTGGGTTCCCCCTCCCCAGGTTTCTCCCGTCGTTTTCCCTTGTGAATGGGTTCACCGTGTTCGGGCGGAGAGGCGCCTCCTCAGTCGCAATGGCCACCGCCTCCCCAATCTCCTCCTCGGTCTCTCTTATGTCGAACCCACCCTCGAGGAAGAAGATGAGCGTCCCCGTGTCCTGGCACATCGGTATGCTATTTTGCCTCGCATACTCGACATTTTTTATTATGGTTTCCATGACCGTCCTGCTCAGCCCCACTTCCCGAGCTGTCGCATCCCTCAAGAGGCATTCGACATCCAGCGGCAGCTCTGACTCGAGGAGCCTTATCACCTTCGCTATCTCTGCGGGGTCCAAAGTCAACACATCGAAGATTTCATAAGCTGTAGGTGTCAAATAAAAATGACGTGTGCTTTCCTTGTCCACATACGACATGCTCCACAAATACAGCAAAGAGGCCTCGCAGATAGTCCGGTTCGTCTATTTCCGGAGCCTGCCAAGGGCTGAGCAGGAGCTCCCCCCTATGAAGAACAAGCTGAGTGGGCTGGGGGAGGTGGGTCGCGGATTCTACGACGCCCTGCGGGGGATATACACAGCGGCTAAAGACCGGGACTTGAGCTCGTACTTCATGAAGCTCTATAGGCACGGCGATCCAGACCAGATCTCCTCATTAAGCGACCGCTTCAAGCAGGATGCTTACAGGTCGACAACCGACGAGTACGAGAGGGGGTACCTCATAGCATGGGAGATCGCGATGAAGACGCTTTCTGACCTGAAGAGAGAATACCCTGACTACCCCATGAAAGATGAACCCCAACAGCCATTAGTGGAGAAGGCTGAGGAGCAGTCAGACTTCGATGTACAACCGCGCAAGAAGCCTAAGGCAAAGGAGCGGGATAGATGAGGTTGATCGAGATTACCCAGAATACGAACCAGATAAGGAAGAACGAGAATATCCCTGTCATGTAGAGCTTCTTCTTGTCCGGTACAGTGCTGAAGATCTTCAGCCCGTACTTGAAGAGCGCATATGTCCCCAAAAATATGGCGACGCCAACAACCAGCCCAAGTTCGCCCCTAATGTTCAAGGCACCCGTCAATACCCCTCCGATAACGGCAAATATGACCCTTATGTAATACATCATCCTGTAGAGCGTAACCTTTGGTTTGGCTGGTGCCTGTGTTGAAGACTGTTTTGACATCCTTAGACATCCTCGCTATCGTAAAAGAACTAAAGTCCGCCCTTATAAGTGCTCGCATAGAGAATGTTTACCAGCTCGAAGACGGCAGCTTCCTCCTGAAGATCCGCACAACCGCGGGGGCAGAGAGCCTCATTGTCGAGCCGTCGAGGAGGCTGAACATTACCCGTTTCAAGTACCGCCCTCCAGAGAAGCCATCGCCAGCCGCAACATACCTCAGGCGCCTCATTCTGTCCGCAAAGGTCGAGGACATCGGGCAGGTAGACTTTGACAGGATCCTATTCATGAGCCTCTCGAGGGGGGGAACGACGATCACGGTCTACTTCGAGATCTTCGGAAACGGCAATTTGGTGGTTGTCGAGGGAGGGCGGACCAAATGGGCCCTCGAGAGCCGCTCAATGAAGGACAGGGTAATCAAGCTCAACGTCCCCTATTCGCCTCCCCCCCAGAGGGGGATAGACCCAATGAAGGGATCCGCTGAGCTAGGCATGATCACATCGATGAAGGCCGACACTGTGAGGTCGCTTGTCAGGGTCTACAACTTGCCGCCAGAGGTCGTCGAGGAGTCGCTATACAGGTCTTCAATTAGCCCGTCTGCCCCTGCCTCGGCACTTACCAAAGAGGACCTAGCTCGGTTCGAAGGAAACGCCAAGGGCATAATAAGCGAGGTATCGGACGGGAGGCTGCAGCCTAACATAGTTGAGAAGGGAGGCGCCCCCATCTCAGTCCTTCCGATTGAATTCCAGTCTATGCCGCCGTCAAGGAAGCGCTTCGAAAGCTTCAACGAGGCCGTCGACGAATACTTCTCGAAGCTGAAATCGGACCTCATCGGGGCGAAAAGGCGATCCCCAATCGAGGAAGAGATAGCGAAGCTCGAAGCAGTGCGAGAGATGCAGGCTTCGCACATAAAGCAGCTCGAGGAGGACAGGAGAACCCATTTGG
>JANHAI010000021.1 GCA_024464205.1 Candidatus Methanomethylicia archaeon | reverse complement strand
ATATCGCCTCTCTCGCCGGCAACCTTTGAACAGTAGGGCGTTCTCTTGCCATTATGAAAAGTAGATCCGTTCATGGATATCACAATGAGGATAGGCGATGGCTTGCCAAAGACATAATGCTTAAATATTTGCTTTTAGAATTGTTGAAAGCGTCTGGAGGACAAATAGGGTGAAAACTGGCTGGAGGACTTGCGTTTATTAAGGATCAGCCATGCAATCCTATAGTCCAAAGACTTGAATTGTCAGAAATTTTGGAGGTAGATGCATAGTGCATACTATTGAAAGAAGTGACCGTCTTTACTGTCAATAATAATTTCTTCCAACCGTCTTCCGAGCTGATCGCCAGCGCTGCGATCAGGGAAGTCCAAAACAAGAAACTAATGAAAGCTTTCAAGAGGGCTCAAAGAATCCCTTTCTTGAGAAAAAAAATAGAAGAATGCAAATTGGAAACATTCAGAGGAATCGATGATCTCGCCAAACTCCCATTCACTACAAAGAAGGAAATCGTGAGCTGCTTCCCATTTGGCGCCTTGGCTGTGCCGCTATCTCAAGTCGTTCGAATTCACACTTCCTCAGGAAGCACCAATAAGCCAATAACGACGTTCTACACGCGTTCAGACCTCAAAATCTGGTCTGAACTGATGGCACGGGGCCTCGCTGCGATTGGGGCGGAGAAAGGGGACGTATTTCAGAACACGACTTCCCAAGGCATGTTCACAGGAGGCCTTGGCCTAATACAGGGGGCCGAGCGCCTTGGGCTGACCGTCGTGCCTCTTGGTTCTGCCCACCCGGAGAAGCAAATTGAAACCATGAAGGACTTTGGCGTTACCATCTTCCACGCCATACCGTCTTTCGCACTGCGGATGATAGAGATCTTTGAATCTCAGGAAGGTCTCCGATCGTCGCTAAGGATAAAGCGCGGAATCCTTGGCGCTGAGCCTTGGACAAAGGAGATGCGTAAGAAGATAGAGGGCGCCTTAGGCATCGAAGCGTTCAATAATTATGGATTTGCTGAGGTAGGGGGGCCTGGCGTTGCGATAGAGTGCAAGTTCAAGTCTGGACTACATGTGTGGGAAGACCACTTCTTGGCCGAGATTGTGGATCCAAAGACTGGCGAGCAGGTTGAAGTTGAGGAGGAAGGCGAGCTGGTGATCACGCCCCTCAGCAGGGAGGCCATGCCTATAATTCGGTACAGGACAGGAGACATAACGCGCTTTTTGGACGGTGACTGCGAGTGCGGCCGCTCCCACAGGAGGGTTGACTGGATAAAGGGCAGAATCGATGACATGATCAAAGTCAGGGGCATCGGCATCTACCCCTCAAATGTGGAGAGGATCGTTGCATCACACAAGGAGTGTAATGGCAACTTCCAGATCGTGCTGACAGGAATCGACGACATTACAGTGAAGGTCGAGGCCAACAATGGCTTATCCAATGATATCGAGGCGCAGAAGAGGCTCCAAGCTGCCATATTCAATGAGATCAAGGAGGCAACACTGCTTAGGACTAATGTAGAAATAGTCCCACAAGGGACAATACCTCGCGCAGAGGGCAAAGCAAAAAGAGTTGTCGACATGAGGGGGCTCTTCTCGTGATTGGCATTCTTGCCCTAGTCGCTGAAACAGCTGTAAACCTTAGCCCCTTGGGTCTAGACTGGTGGATAGTCTTGGGAGGCTGGGTGCCAGGCTTCACCTCTGCAATAATTGCAATAATCATCTGGGCACGTGCAAGGAAAGGGGGGAGAGAATGATGGATGGAATAAACCCTGTATCCTTAGCGATAGTCATAATCTACATGAGCATGCTGGCGTTCATCGGCTGGATCAGCCGCAATAAGGTAAAAAGCTGCTCAGATTGGTATGTGGGCAATTTCCAGATTGGAGGGGTGATCATGGGGGTTGCCTTCTTCGCCACGTACTTTAGCGCCGTACTGATGGTTGGCTTTGCCGGCTCAGCGAGCAAATGGGGCATGAGCGCAACAGTCATAGGCATGTGGCATCCAGTGGCCGCCTTGATAGCGTTTGCCGTTTTGGCTCCAACTTTGGCTAAAATGTTTAGGAGCCTGGGCGCAATGACATTCTCTGAATTCTTGACACTTCGCTTCAAAAGCCAGTTGCTTGGTTCCTTGTCTTCATTGCTGACTGCGATCTTCATAATCCCCTATACTGTATCAGCCTTCCTTGCCATGGGAACCGCCCTGTCGCTGTTGGTTAATATGCCGATATGGGTAGGGATCGTTGCTTCGGGGATAATCATAGCCCTATACGTCTTTACCGGAGGTCTTTTTTCAGCAACACTGGCAGAGTTTCTACAAGGGATAATCATGACGGTCGCTGTCGTTTGCGTTTGGACGGTGAGCTACAGCATTTTGGGTGGCTTTCTACCAGCACATGAAGCTTTGGCATCAATTAGCATCTCGGCCGTCACATTCCCTGCACTTGGCTCTCCACTTTGGACCACGATGATAGGGCTGACTGCAGTGATGGGGTTTGGGATGTTGGCCCAACCCCAGATGGTGCTCAGGTACTCTACAATATGCAGCAAGATGGATGTGAAGAAGGCAATGGTGATCGCTGTTTTTGGCTCTCTCATCTTCCCGTTAGCGGCATATTCCTATGGTCCGCTCTCAAGGGCAATTCTGGCTCTCCCGGAATATGGGATTGATGTTATGACAATTGCAAATGACAATGTGATAATCCCGACTTTCGTGAATCTGGCATTACCCTCTTGGCTGGCCGCCCTCTTCCTGATAGGGATATTAGGGGCCGCGGTCTCAACCATCGACGCTCTGGTTCATCTAATGGCTGGCACAGTTACTAGGGATTTGATCATACCAATATTGAAACCAAAAATCACAGACAAGGGCCAACTGAACACAACAAAGGTGCTATCCCTCGTCCTCAGCCTTGGGTCGTGCATTGTAGCCGCCATCTTCTCGACCGGCCTCATTTACCAACTAGCATCATACACTTGGCGAGTGCTGGCAAGCGCATTCATGGGACCGATCTTAGCAGCGGTCTTCATAAAAGGTGCAAACAAGACTGGAGCACTGACTGGAATGGTCGTTGGGTTCCTTTCATCCCAATTATGGTACTTGTACTCAAATAATATCTGGCTCGCCATCTTCAATGTGGCGAAATGCCCTATCGATCCATTCTTCATAGGGGTCCCGCTGTCCATCATCGCAACTGTGATCGGGAACCGTTTCGGCAAAGCGCCAGAAGACATCGTAAAGCTCCTTTTCAAATAACCTCCATTTTTTTATTTTTTTCTCGTGATACGACAAAAATACTTCTTTTCTTATTTCATATTATTCATATGATTTGACATACCCAAACACTCAGCCTTTGTCGATACTCAGATGGATGCAGTCTTAACCTCATCATTTTTTAAACACTCATTACTTTAAAATAAAAATTTCCCATTATTTGTGTACAAAAGAATACAAAATATGAATTTGTATAAATTGAAATAAAAATAAGATATAACATCATAATACAAAGTATTATATAATGTAATCCACAATAAAAATTCGGTGGTTTATTTGGGTGTAGGCGGAGAAAGTGAGCCGTTATTGGAGGCGCTTAAAAACAGCGTCATAAATGGCATGTCCGACGAATCTGTAAAATATGTCAACGATCTGGTTTCCAAAGGCGTAGCTGCGCAAACCATACTCGATGCAATGGCAAAAGGTGTGCTGCATGTTGGCGAACAACTATCCAACAAACAGGCCTTCCTACCAGAGCTAGTAATTACTTTTGACGCGTTCAGGAAAGGGCTAGCCATAATTGAGCCAGCACTAAAGGCTGCACCGTCACAAGGCAAAAAGCTAAAAGTGGTCTTGGGGACCGTCGAAGGCGACATACACAACATAGGGAAAAACTTAGTCAAGACAATGTTCGAGGCATCATCATTCGAAGTATATGATGTAGGTGTTGATGTCCCGCCAGAGACCTTTGCCAAGA
This sequence comes from Candidatus Methanomethylicia archaeon, assembly GCA_024464205.1. Lineage (GTDB taxonomy): Archaea > Thermoproteota > Methanomethylicia > Methanomethylicales > Methanomethylicaceae > Methanomethylicus. The sequence goes on along the minus strand of JANHAI010000021.1, from coordinate 6,408 downwards.
AGGCAGTAGAAGTCGATGCCGATTTGGTAGGGTGCTCGACGCTCGTCTCGCCTGGCCTCATTTCGCTGAGGAAGACGGTTGAGCGGGTAAGGGAGCTTAGGGGCGACAAGACCAAAATCATTATTGGCGGATATGCTACCAGTCCACAGCTTGCAAGTGAGCTTGGGATAATTTATTGTAAGGACGCTTATGATGGAGTAAATAAAATAAGGTCTGTTTTTAAGGAGTGATCTTGAATGGCACTAGAGAAAGAAGAAATGAATCCCTTCGACAGGGTTACTGCTGCATTGAAAGGAGAGCCGACTGATAGAGTACCGATTGGGTGGCTGGGGAGAAGGGAAGTTGGCTTTGGTCTCCCTCAGGTTACAGTAGCTGACGTGGTCCGGGAGAAGAGCGGTTACAAGCTATATAAAGGCATCAAGGCAATGGTCGAGCGGTTCCACCCCGACATGATCGCAGTCATGACTTATACCACTGTTGAAGCAGTGGCGATGGGAACAAAGGATAAATACTTCGCAGATCAGCTTCCCGCTCCGATAGATTATGCAATTAAGTCTCCTGAAGACCTCGAAAAGACCAAAATACCTGACCCGCGCGTGGACGGAGATTTGCCTTGTCTGTACAACGCTCTGAAAAAAGTTTCAAATGATTTTAGCGGCCAAGTTCCAATAGGCGCAGGGACAGTAGGTCCATTCTCTGTAGGCGCTAGGATACGGGGGCTTTGGGACATATCTTTCGATATAATGCGGAGACCGTGGTTCGCCCACGATGTGGTCAAGCATGCAACAGAGGCCTGCATCAACATTATTGAAGGCTTTAGGGAGGCAGGAGCGACAGGGACCTCGTCTGGAGCAGGCAGTGAGACCGTCTTGGGAATTGAACACTTCAGGCAATTCTGCGTACCTTATGAGCGCATGTATCACCGGAAAGCAAAGAAACTAGGCTATCTGAGCATGTCAAGACACATCTGTTCTGGCCCAAGCGCAGACCTAGTAATCGACGAATTTCCAAAGTTTGGATTTGATAATCTGCCAATACTTGTTTGGGGCTATTACAAAGACGCACAAACGATGCAGCAGAAAAAGAAACTATTTACAGAATACACTCCTGTTGTTGCAGTGGGAGGCACACTTCGCGCTTCAGACGAGCTATTCTATGGGACCCCAGCACAGGTAGAAGCAGAATCAGTCAAGCTGCTGGACGTCTGCTCTCCTGGCGGGCGTTACTTCCATATGGCAGACTGTTGCATTCCTCCAACCACACCATTGGAGAACCTTGATGCATTTGTGATCTCTGCAAAGAAGTATAGGCCAAAAGCCTAACCTTTTTTTATTTATTGAAGGTGGAAAAATGGCGGAACCTTGGGAAGAAAACTTGGTTAGAAATGTATCGAAAGCGACGCAAGACCTCTATACGTGCCCGCGTTGTCATTACCGCTTTTCGTTGTTCCAATCCAGAGGTATAGCGTGCATAGGCTGCCGTGAAGCCGTATTAAATTGCCCAAAGGTCCGCTGCCCAAAATGCGACTATGACTTTATGCCTTTCGACAAGAAGAATGATCTTGAGAACGCCATTTTCATGAAGGATTTGTCCTTCTTCATAAAACGAGACATGAAGAGGTTTGGTGAGAGGTTTGGATAAAAAAGAGGAAAAGAAAGAGAATAAAAAAGAAGATGCAGCTTATCTGAAATCATTAGAAAAGGTTTTCCAGGCTTCAAGCAAAGAAAAGCACACAAGGTTCTACGAGTTCGGTGCTTGGAGGCAATCGAAAAGGAAGACCGAGTTCTATGATTACGCCAGGAAATTGGAAAAAGAGATGGGGATTCCGCGGTACAACCCTGACCTTGGCATACCGTTAGGGCAGCGAAAAATAGCGCCCTACAGTATAAGTAAGGAGAACGCTGTTGTCGAAGGCGACGACATGCACATCTGCAACAACGCTGCGATAATGCAGCTCTTCGATGACATCGCCAGGACTGCCATAATGGATCTGACCCCGATCCACGAGATCATGCAGAAGAGGCTCGGCAAGTCGGTGACACCGGAAAGCGTAAATCGTGTCATGGAGGTCTGGAACCATACGATTGGTGGCGCTGCGGCCGTCCAAGAGCATATGTTCGAGATCAACCCCATGCTCACTAAGGATGGCTATGTAAAGCTATTCTCTGGGAACGACAAGATAATGGAGCTCATCGACAAGCGCATCGTTGTCGACATCAATAAACTGTTCCCTCCAGAGAAAGCGTCAATTATCAAAAAAGACTTGGGGGACAGAATGTTCGCACTAGTCCGAATACCGACGATCGCTGTACGAAATTATGGATCGGCAATGACGAAAAGGTGGGCAGCGACGACCTGCCTCTCGGCATTCGCGAATGCTTACGGCATCTCAGGGGAGACCGCAATCAATACCCTCGTCTACACGCTGAGGCACCAAACGGTGATTGGCGTGGGCGACACAATCGCCGTACGTTACGGTAGGGGCGAGAACTGCCCAGGCGGCATACCTTACGGGTATATCTGCGACATCGTACAAACAGACAGGCTTTACCCCGACGATCCGATAAGGTACACTTTGGACGTAGCAGAGATCTCCTCCATCATTCTCGATGCTGGTTGGCTCCAGGAATTTCTGGCAGGAGGGCTTGGAGCCCCTGTCCGTGTCCTCTTCCTCATGAGTAATGACGTATTCGACAGTGTAGTCGAGCACATGGCGGAATACGTATTGAACCGATACGGTGGGTATGGCAAGGCGCCAAAGACACTCGCCACAATCGAAGAGATAGCAAATGAAACGGCTAAGTATTGCCAGGACATATACGAAACTTCGCCCCTAGTGTGCGAGATGCTGTTTGGAGGCTCTTTGAGGTCCAGAACTCTCGCATATTCAGCCGCGATAGCGGGCGGTCTTGCATCAGGACATCCCATGATTGGGGTCGAAGCAGGCCATCTCTCACAGATGATAAGGAAGGAAAGGGCAGGTAGGCTGGGCTTCTTCGCGCAGGACCAATTCCATCACCAGGGACATGCCAATGATTGGACGCTACTTACGGATCAGGCACAGATAATGGAAATGAGGAATGCCAGCTATCCGGACTACAATGTCGTCGCCAACCTTACTACGTTCCCTTCAGCAATAGCTGGCGCATATATAGGCAGAGGAGGCGCCTACGCTTGCAACCCAGTCATTAAAGTAGCTTTTGCGGAAAACCTGATGGGCTTCGACTTTGCGAACCTGCGAAAGACGCTCATCAAGGGAGCAATGAGGGAGTTTATGCCTCAGGGTGAGAGAGATGCCGTCATTCCGTCCCATTAGGAGGTCATGCTGGTGAATAAAAATTTGGACAATGTAGATATATACAGTGATTGTGGCAAGTTGGTCGCCGAGAAAGTCCCTGTCAAAGGGTTAAGCCCCCTCCATAATCAGGCCATAGCAAAGATGCTTTATGAAATAAGGCGAACTGTGGTAATCAACCTGGAAAAAGTCGAGAGGTCTCTGCGCACGGGTGAGCTTGGCGGAGAATTCTGCAAAATGCCCCACTATGCGATTCCTAACATTACTGTGGTTGAGAGATCCGAGAAAATTAAGGATCGCGTGGAATCATTTGTGCGAACCAGGAGAGACGACGATACACGGGTCGAGCTCTTCGACAAAGGGAAACGTCTTCTGATCCAGGTGCCTAAGAATGTAGTCGACGTATCAGCGGACTTTGCGGTCGCAGCTCTGCTTGGGGGATCAGCAACTGTTCAGGCTCTTGTGGACGAGTTCGACATATCCCCCCTTAATGCCCAGGCTTGCTCCACTGCAATCTTTGGCAGGTATCCGAGCACGATTGATCTCAAAGGAGGTGCGATCAGCTCCCCGCTAGGCGTCCCGTTGAGGCTTGAGCACTTGGGATACGGATGGAGGACGGTCTCATCAAATGTCGTAGTCTCTCTAGCTAACAGGAACGCCATGAAATCTGCAGCCCTCTCTGGATGCTTTGAACTGGGATACCTTGTAAACGCCGGTAACTTGGTTGGGCGGTACGAGCGGCTATACCTTCTTGGCTTTGCATACGAGTGCCTCAATGCTAACAACATTGTTTACGATACCGTCCTCAAGATGGGGAAAGATGGCACCACAGGTAAGGTGCTCTGCGAGGTGCTCGAAAAAGCCCTCAACGAAGGGGTCATCAGGGTAAAAGAAACCCTCCCCTCAGGATTTAAAGTCTTTGCTCCTGTGGACTTGGAGCTTTGGAATGCATATGCTGCCAGCGGCATGTTAGCAGCGACCATGGTAAACTGCGGAGCTGCAAGGTGCGCGCACAGCGTCTCCAGCATTATAATCAATTACAACGAGCTGCTCTCCAACGAGAGCGCACTGCCTGACGTTGAGTTTGGCAGGGCGGCTGGCACTGGTTTACTGCTTGACTTCTTGACGCACGCGCTATATGGAGGCGGAGAAGTCGGGCTGATGAGTGGGAACCACCCTAACTTGAAGACCACAAAGCTCTTTGCGATGCCTTGCGTCTGCGCTGCGACTGCGCTTGATGCTGGCACATTGACATACCCCCCTGAGAAGATGACCGCAATCTTCTCGCAGATCTTCAAGAACGTAAAGGAATTCCAAGATCCGATCAAATGCATTGCGGAGAGCGCCCTTAGTGCGCAAATAGGAGATGAGTGATGTGAATAAGGAACCAGTTGAAAAGGTGAAGTATAAGCCTCAACTATGCCCAGGGCGGACGCTTATCGCCGAGAACAGGCGGCGTTACCTGAACTCGGACTATAAGCTGAAGAAGATCCGCTCTCTTTCGGATGAGGAGATCACGAAACTTCTTGGCTTCAGGGCTTTTGGCGAAGCTTACAAGTCAATACACCCTCCGTTGGCCGAGATCGGTGAGCCTGATTGCCCCATAAGGAAGGTTGTTGAACCGACTCCAGGCGCCAAGGCAGGCGATGCAATAAAATTCATACAGTTCACGGACTCGATATACTATGCCCCAATAATGTCTTCAATAAGAGGGAGGATGTATCACATGCGTTACAGGGGATGCGACGTGGGCGCACTTTCAGGAAGGACCCCCCTCGAGATGCGCGAGAGGGACCTAGAAGGCATCGTCAAAGAGCTGTTGGAGACCGAGATATTCGATCCCGCAGTGAATGCTGTCCGCGCGATCACCGTCCATGGGCACTCTCTCCGTCTAGATGAGAACGGCGTCATGTTCGATGCGAAGCGTCGGACACTATACTCTCCAAAGGACAATTGCATATACTATATCAAGAACCAATGGGGAAAAGTGCTCGACACGCCAATTAATTTCGGCCAAAAGGCGAGTGAAGAAGACCTCAAGAAGAGAACTGCGGCTTACAGAAATGACAATGTGCGATTCGAGGAGGACGAGGCCGAGTACTTGAAGGTGATCTTCAACATGTACGAAAATAGGGTAAAAGGCGGGTGGGGGAAAGACCTCCCTCCGCAATAATCCTTTTTTCTCAGCGTCTCGATTAATTTATCAAAGATCCGATCAGTTGGGCTTCATATAGCAAAGATAAACAAACGGTTTATAGCACTGACAATTATAATCACGTTAGCGATAATCGCTATTGGCTTTATCGCTTGGGCAGAATCCACCCCACCACCAATGCCGGAAGCTCTGGCATGTATGCAGTCAAGCGAGGGGGTTACTGTAAACAAGGGCGCATTTTACTCATTCGAGCCCGCAGATGGCTCGACGAAGGCAGGTCTAATATTCTATCCTGGCGGCAGAGTGGACCCAATTTCATACTCCCCTTACGCATTCTCATTGGCCAAAAAAGGCTATCTCGCCGTGATAGTGCCCATGCCACTTAATTTGGCCATATTCGGAATCGAAAAGGCATCTGAAGTCATCAAAGCATACCCAGGAATAGACACTTGGGTTATTGGAGGGCATTCGTTGGGCGGCTCTATGGCCGCTCAGTATGCCTCGAATAACCCTAACAAATTGAAAGGCCTTATACTCTTGGCTTCCTATCCGCCTGCATCAGTGAACCTCTCGAGCCTGCCAATTGAAGTGCTCTCGATCTACGGGACAAACGATGGCTTGACTAGTCTGGATGAGATAAACGCATCCAAAAGCCGACTGCCCCCCGCATCCGTCTTCGTCGAGATTGAAGGTGGGAACCATGGGCAATTCGGCTATTACGGCAAACAAGAAGGAGACAGGGAAGCGACGATCTCACGAGAGCTGCAGCAGTCGATAGTCTTGAACTACACATTAGCTTTATTTGGAGACCTAGGGTGAGTCTAATTATGCGCCTTAGGAAGAAGATCCTCCTCTCAATCCTCATAATCATCGCAGCAATCCTCACAGTCCCAATGATAATACCGATCCCTCCCCTTGAAGGGACGGTTCCCCCCCAGGCACTTGCTGATCTGGACAG
>JANHAI010000216.1 GCA_024464205.1 Candidatus Methanomethylicia archaeon | reverse complement strand
CCAAGGGTTCCTTGTAGGGAAGAAGGCGCTGTTTTCAGTCGATGACCCCATCGCGAACTCATCCATATTTGCCTTGCCTATCGTAAAGCCGCCTGCATTTTTGATCCTCGTTACAACTGTCGCATCATAGGGAGGGACGTAATTCGAGAGTATCCTCGAAGCGCAGGTCGTCCTAATGCCTTTGGTGCATATGTTGTCTTTGATAGCTATGGGGGCGCCTTCGAGCAACCCCTCCCCGCCTCTTCCAGTAAGGTTGGCGCCGCAAACCGTGATGTATGCCTTGAGAATGCCATCGTGCCGTTCTATTTGGTCCATATATGATTGGAGGGCGTCTTCCCTCCCGATATCGCCGTTCTTTATTGCGTCAGCCAATTCGAACAACGTCAGATCGAGCAGTCCCATCGCTATCATCTTCTAGACGATCTTCGGTGCGACAAAGTAGCCGTCTTTTGTCTTTGCGGCGTTCGCAAGGGCGTCCTTTCGATCCATGGAATCCTCCTCAACATCGTCCCTCAGGTCATTTGTGACCTCTATTGCATGGAAAGTGGGATCTATGCCCCCCACATCCACTTCTTCAAGGAGCTTCGCTGAGTCCAAGATCTTGTTCAGCTGCTCTGTGAACTTCACTTTCTCCTCTTCAGTCAGCTCTATCTTCGCCAGCCAAGCGAGCCTTTCAGTCCTCTCCTTTGAGACGATCTTGAGGCGCTCCATCATGGACCCCCCTCTGTATATTGCGCGAGCTTTTAATAAAATGTTCGATATGCTCCTGCCTTGCTCCCTGGTCCGTCCAGCCCATAAATCTTTAATATATTGCAGTAAAATATATATCTATCAATAACAATAATCCTGCAAGGTGTATCAAGATGACCAATAAGCAAAAAATAGAATTGAAAGTTGCCGAGGCAAGATCCAGGGACGTAGGCAGGGGCATCGCCCGCCTCAATCGCTCGATTATGGAGCAGCTGGGCCTCCGCCCTGGCGACTTCATTGCCATAGAAGGCAAACGCCACACAGTGGCGATTGCATGGCCAGCATATGCCGAGGATGAGAACCTCGATATACTGCGCATCGATGGCATAGTGAGGCACAACACAGGGACCTCAATAGGCGATGTTGTGTTGGTATCGAAGACCGAGATAAGGCCAGCATCGAAAGTAGTCCTGGCCCCGATACAGTCGATAAGATTCAGCTCCGACTTTGGGGACTATGTGAGGCAAATACTCGAGGACAAGCCAATCAGCAAAGGCGACATGGCGCTTATACCAGTATTAGGAGAGGCGCTCAAGCTCATAGTCACCTCGATCCAGCCGAGCTCGCCAGGTTACATAACCGAGGAGACGGAGATCGAGGTCAAGGAAGAACCGGTGAAGGAGATGGAGACGTCAGCGCCAGGCGTTTCGTATGAGGATATAGGGGGGCTCGACGATGCAAAGGAGAAGATTCGCGAGATGATAGAGCTCCCGATGAAGCATCCTGAGCTCTTCAAGCATCTTGGGATTGAGCCCCCGAAGGGCGTCCTCCTCCATGGGCCGCCTGGCTGTGGCAAAACGCTCCTGGCGAAAGCTGTGGCAAACGAATCAGGCGCCAACTTCATCTCTATAAACGGTCCCGAGATAATGAGCAAATATTATGGCGAATCCGAGAGCAAGATCAGGGAGATCTTTGACCAAGCGGAGAAGAACGCGCCCAGTATAATATTCATAGATGAAATAGATTCGATAGCGCCCAAGAGGGAAGAGGTATCTGGCGAGGTCGAGAGGCGCGTAGTTGCGCAGCTCTTGACGCTGATGGACGGCCTCAAGTCGAGGGGCCAGGTGATCGTGATCGCTGCCACAAACAGGCCCGATGCAGTAGACCCTGCGCTCAGGCGGCCGGGGCGGTTCGACAGGGAGATCTCTATCTCCATGCCAGACAAGAAAAGTCGGCAGGAGATCCTCCAGGTCCATCTTAGGGGCATGCCGCTGCATGAAGACGTCAAGATAGACGAGCTCGCAAACGTGACGCACGGGTACAGCGGGGCTGACCTCT
>JANHAI010000215.1 GCA_024464205.1 Candidatus Methanomethylicia archaeon | reverse complement strand
CATGTTGCAGACGATGATGCAGTTGTCAGAGGCGTCCCTCATCACCTCGTATTCGATCTCCTTCCAGCCTTCGAGGTACTCTTCGACGAGCACCTGCCTTATCCTGCTGTGGGAAAGCCCCCTTGCGACCAGAACCTTCAGTTCGGTCTCATCCCGTGCTACGCCAGACCCCTCTCCCCCCAAGGCGTATGCGACCCTTACGATCACAGGGTAGCCTATCTCCGACGCGATGGCTATGGCATCGTCCACGCTGTCAGCCTTACTGCTCCTTGGTACGGGGATGCCGTTCTCCTCCATTAGCGCCCTGAACTTCCCCCGATCGTCGCATGCTTCGATCGCATACACGCCCGTCCCCAGCACCTTGACCCCGTACTTCTCGAGGACGCCCTTCTCGTGGAGCTCCATTCCTGCGTTAAGCGCGGTCTGACCTCCGAAGGAGAGGAGAATGCCGTCGGGCCTCTCCTTGGCTATGACCTCCTCGATGAACCCGGCCTCGACAGGTATAAAATACGCCCTGTCGACGAAGCTTTCATCGCTCTGTATGGTCGCTATATTGCTGTTCACGAGGATAACTTCGATCCCTTCCTCCCGCATCGCCTTTATCGCTTGAGCGCCAGAATAGTCAAACTCCCCAGCCTCCCCGATCTTGATGGCCCCGCTGCCGAGGAGGAGGACTTTCTTTACCGTTATCGGCGGCAATTCTCTACCTCCGTTGTGAATTCGTCAAACAAGAATGAGGTCTCGCAGGGCCCAGGAGACGCCTCTGGGTGGAACTGGACGCCGAAGATGGGCTTCGCCTCGTGGCGCAGCCCCTCCACAGTGCCGTCATTCACGTTTACAAAACTTGCCTTGAAGCCCGTGCCTTGCAGGCTCCGGCTGTCGACTGCATAACCGTGGTTTTGGCTCGTTATGTAGCACCTTCCCGTACTCAGATCGAGGCAGGGCTGGTTCTGACCCCTGTGCCCGTAAGGCAATTTGTACGTGGCTGCGCCTGCCGCGAGGGCGATTATCTGGGCCCCTAAGCAGATCCCCATCATCGGTATGCCGGTCTCGAGCAGCTCAGCAGCTGCTGAGATCGTCCGCGCGCAGCGAGCGGGATCTCCTGGGCCGTTTGAGATCAGGATCCCGTCAGGTTCTGAGCGCAATATCGCCCCTGCAGAGCTATCGTAGGGCACCCTTAGGACGTTTAAACCTCTCGATAGCAGATCCCTGATGATGCTAAATTTCACGCCACAGTCGATTACAGCTATGGTTCTTTTGGAGTGCGCATCGTACTCAATGGGCGAGGTCACGCTGACCCCCTTTACAAGGTCCGCGGAGACCCGCTCCTCTGCCTCCATTGCCGCGAGCTTGAGCAGCTCGAGGTCGAGATCGTCCCCGACTCCGATCATGCCCCACATTGTCCCTTTTGACCTCAATGTCTTTGTAATCTCGCGAGTGTCTATCCCCTCGATCGCCGGCACTTTCTGCCTGAAGAGCCAACCCGCGAGATCGGTCTCGGATTGCCAATGGCTTGGCGACTTCTGCATTTCTGCCACCCCAAACCCAGCAACCTGTACGCGATCTGATTCGAAATGCCTCAGCAGCCCGTACTCGTCCTTCTCGCGCATTGGCGGCACTCCATAACTCCCGATGAGAGGGTAAGTCTGTATGAGCAGTTGACCAGAGTATGAGGGGTCGGTTAGAGATTCTGGATACCCCACCATGCCAGTATTGAAGACCACTTCGCATGGCGCACATGCAGGGTAACCAAAACCTTCACCCTCGAAATGAGAGCCGTCTTCCAACACTACGTAAGCTTTAATTTTTTTGCCCCCACTCAAAGAAAACATGAAGATATTTATTCATTTTTATATGAAATTTTTATTTAGAAATCAACAATTATTAATAAGTCATTAATAGCCATCTTTGTGATCAAGTGGGGGATGAAAGGGTCCTGAAATAGTCATAGTGGCGATTTAAGGATAATTAACACGTTATTTCTGCTAAAAGCCGGTTTATGAGACGCGAAGCCATGCTATTCCAATATTCACAAT
>JANHAI010000020.1 GCA_024464205.1 Candidatus Methanomethylicia archaeon | reverse complement strand
CCCGCCAAGCAGTCCTATCCAGAGCCACTTGAAGAACCTCATGTGGTAATTGAACTGCTTCTCCAGCATCCCCAATGCTACGATGTTCGCTGTGCTTCCTATCATGGTGATGTTCCCGCCGTAGACGCCCCCGAAGAGGAGCGCCCACCACAAAGGCGAGGAGCTGTACCCCAGTGTAGCGAGGCTGTATATGACTGGTATGAGGGCAGCTATTAGGACGACATTGTCTAGGAGGGACGAAAAGATTCCGCTGAACCATAGCATGAATGTCTGGATCTGGAGCTGCGAGGTCGCGATCGAGGAGATGGCAGAGGCGAGGACGTCTGTGAGCCCCGTGTACTTCAAGGCGCCCGCCTTTGCGAAGAGGAACATGAAGAAGAGCAGAGTCCACCAGTCGACCCCCCTCTCCACGATGTGCTGGGCCTTGTTCCTCTTCCAGAGGAGCCCGATTCCAGCGCCTATGAAGGCGGCGACGAGGAGGTAGGTGAACTTTTCTGCGTTGAGGAGGAGCTCGATCCGGTAGTGTAGGGCGACAAGGGCGATCGTCGAGAAGAGGAGTATGCCGCTCAGCTTGACTCCCCTCATCTTGTCCTCCGCCACCTCCTCGAATAGGAGGCCGGAGTTCCTGCCCAGCGACGCGGAGACCTTCGCTTTCGCCTCGTGGAGGGCCTTCCTGTAGAAGATCGTGCAGACCAGTATCAAGACGAGGAGGGAGAGGAGGGCGACCGGCGCTGCGTATAGCAAAAAGTCCTCAAAGGTCAGGTTCCCCCTCAGTCCTATCAGTATCCCTATGGGGTTGCCGAGCATTGTCGCTGAGCTCCCAACGTTAGTGGCCATGACGCAGGATATGACGTAAGGGAGGGGGTCTAGCTCGAAGTATTTGCAGTACTCGAATATTATGGCGATGATGAAGAGGATGGAGGTCACCTCATCGACGAGGGCGGCCATCAGTGTCGAGATGCAGAGCATCATTATCATGACTTTCCTCGGGTCGTACTTGGTCAGCCGCAGGAGCTTACCCAGAAGCCACATGAAGAATCCGCTGTCCTTTGCTATGTCCACGAGGATCATCATCGCAACCAAGAATACAATGACATCTATGCTCATGAACTCGATCATGTGCGGTATGTCTATCGTCCCCGTGGCAAGCAAGAGGCATATCCCGATGAAGGCTATGGCCAGCCTGAAGCGCCAGAACATGAGGGTCCCGATCACTGTGGCAACGAATATGGCGCCGGCGACTGTCTGCAAGAAGTTGCCTAATACCAGCCACAGTACAATAGCTGAAATTGTATTCACGCCTAGGTATATCGCAAAGTCCCTTCGCGAGCCTGAGGCGCTTACCTCAAATTCGGACAACCCAGAAGACGACCTCCGGAAGGCGCCGTTTACAAATGCATTAATAAGCATTTTATAAATATAAAAAGATTACTAATATCATATTATATAATTATTTTATAAAAAAGTGAATTATATAGATCATTTATATAAAAATAAGAAATTAATTCATTGAAGTATTAAAACGGAATTGTTAAACTCCAATTAGGGGTAAGAGATGACAATCGGAAAGCCCAAATGGTGGCGCCAGAGGGGAAATCCTAGAGCTGGAACATCTGGAATGATTTTATAAGTCTTAAGGGCGAGTTAAATGCGGGGAGCATAATGGGGAAGGAGATTGAAGACAAGGTCATTGAGGCCCTGAAGGGAGTAATGGATCCCGAGACGGGCATGAGCATGGTAGACATGCAGCTTGTTAGCAAGGTGGAAGAGAGCGACGGGATGGTGAACGTGGAATTCATGCCGTCGAGCCCGATGTGCCCGATAGCATTCTACCTGGCGCAGGAGATCAAGCAGGCTATACTGAAGGTCCCTGGCGTGAAGAAGGCTAAGGTCGTATGCAAAGGGCACATGATGGAAGAGCAGATAAACAAGTCGGTAAACGAGGAGTGAAGTGATGGTAAAGGTCGAGGTTCGCCTATTTGCCGTCCTGAGGGAATTGGCGGGCGAAGGCTCGATCTCGCTCGAATTCGCCTGCGAGCCGACCGTTGACGAGGTTTTAGGCGGACTGATTAGCAGCAAGCCGGTGCTCCGCCCACTCCTCATGAAGGAGGGGAGGTTCAACGATCGGTACAAGGTGCTTGTGGGGAAGGACTTGGTCTTCCCAGAGGACTTTTCGAGGGTTCGAGTTTCATCGAAGGTAGCAGTACTCCCGCCGGTCAGCGGCGGGTGATGCGCCCAGAAAGGCTGTAAGGCGTGCAGGCTTCCACGTCCACTGATACCCACTTGCCGAGGCATCCGCTGCCGAGGCCGGAAACCCAGATTGGCTTGTACTCGCGTGACCTTGCAAGGGCTTTCCCGTCCCTAGAGAGCTCGAGAGCCAGTGCCTCGATCGTCTCGCCGACCCACGAGCGGTTCACCTCCTGCTGGACCTCTCTTTTAATTGCTGCCAGCCGCCTGCTCCTCTCCTTCTTGACGTTCTCACGCACCTGGTCCATCGAGGCGGCCGCCGTGTGCGGGCGGGGCGAGTAACGGGCTATGTGGATCTTGTCTGGCTTCAATTTTAGGATCGCTGTGCAGGTCTCCTCGAAGTCATCGTCCCCCTCTCCCGGGAAGCCCACTATTACGTCGGTCGCGAGGGATATTCGGCGATATCTTGACCGGAACTCGGAGACGATCCCAAAAAAATCGGCGACTGAATACCCCCTCCTCATCAGCTTGAGCACTCGGTCGCTGCCACTCTGCATGGGGGCGTGGATGAACTTGTAGACCGTTCTCGGCGAGAAGGACTTTACGAGGGCGGGCAGGCACTTGAGGGCTGACGAGGGGTTGAACATCCCGACCCTGATCATGAAGTCGCCGGAGAGCGCCGTCAGGCTGTCCAGCAGCTCCGGGAGGGAGCTGCCGACGTCGGCGCCGTAGGCAGCTGTGTCTTGGGCAGTTAGCCATATCTCCCTCGCACCGCCCCTGACCGCAGCCTCGACTGAAGCGAGTATCTTCTCTTTGAGGGAGCTCCTCAGATGGCCTCTGGCGTGCCTGACTATGCAGTATGAGCAGCTCCCTAGGCATCCCCTCGAGATTGGGATTATGCTCCTCAGCCCCATCCTGAATGGCGCGGGATCGGGCAAAGCGCCGCTCTCCAGAAGCAAGACTGACCGCCCCCCTCCGCGGATGACTCCAGGGATCGATCTTGCGTTGCCGATGGAGACGAGGGACGCTGCTGGCGAGTTAAGAGCGACGAGAGCGGGCTGGATCGAGACCATGCACCCTGTTACGATCACCCTCTTCCCGTTGAGAGAACGAAGGTACTTGAGGACCCTCGACTCGGTCTCTCCCCTGACTGTGCAGGTGTTAACTATGACGGCGTCCGCATCCTCGAGGGAATCCGTGATCTCGATGGAGCTGTCTCTGAGGATGCCTATTATGATCTCTGTCTCTGCTCTGTTGGACGAGCAGCCGAAGGTCTTCACGTATGCGCGCATCTCGGCTCAAGGATAAGATGGGTGCGGATTATTTAATATTGATGCGCCTTTTCGCCCGCTTGAAGATGGTTTCCAATGAGGTCGACTTTCGTGTCTGCCTGCCTTCGGGGGCGGTGAGACCTTTCTTTATTGCTATGAGGACCGATTCAGCGTCCACCCCTTTGGAATCCACAACGGTATAAGCGTCGCCCACGGCTTTGGCGATGTGAGCGTCGCTGCCTCCCACTGCAGGCACGGACAGGCGCTCTGCGAGCTTCTGAGCGGAGGCGTTGAACCTATTCAGCGTTGATGCGTTTAGCGATTCTATGATGGCGCCAGACTTTGCAGCGTCTTCTGCCAGCTTCTCACCTATGCCATGGCTCAATGGGTCCGTCGGGTGGGGTATTATCACTACGGATCCGTCTGAGAGGGCGCCATTCAGAGCTTCGCTCAAGCCGATTCCTTTGCGGAAGTCCCTCCTCGGGTCCAAGATCAAGATGTGGCCTGAGGCAGTCGAGACCTCTATGCCAGGCAGGACTACCAGTTGGAGCTCGTCAGATAGCTCGCACGCCTCGCCGTATATGAGGGGGGCATCGTGGTCTGTGATTGCAAACCCGTCCAGCCCTCTTTCCCTCGCGGATTCTGCGATCTCTGCTATTGTGGAGCACCCGTCCTCCGACTTTGAGGAGTGGACGTGGAGATCGATGCGGAGCCGCAAGGTCGCACCATCCGACCGCTTACCTTACACCAGAGCCTGGGGGGACCTGGCGGTCTGGGACGAGGACCGAGACCTTCTCCTCCCCTTCCGCGGCGAGAATCATCACTTCTGATTTGATCCCGAATATCGTCGCGGGCTCCAGGTTGATCAGCACAGCAATCCTCTTCTTGAGGAGCTCCTCGGGCGCATAGTACTTCGCGATGCCGGCCACGCAGCTCCGGGTGCCGTATTCTCCAATGTCGACATGGAGTTGGAGCAGGTCCTTGGATCCCTTGACGCGCTCTGCCTTAACGACTTCGCCGATTGCGACTTTCAGTTTCTTGAAGTCGTCAAACTTCACACGCGGCCCGACATCTTTGAATGGGAGGAGCTTCTCCTTTATGCCTTGGACGTCTGCTGGCTGTATCTTCTTGAATAGGGGGAAGGGCTTGCCTATCGCGTGGCCCTCAGGCAGTGGCGATGAGGCTGCCTCCCACTTCTCGGAGTGTATGTTCACGCTCACGTTGAGCATCTGGAGGATCTTCTCTGCGGTGAATGGCATGAAAGGCGAGATCAGGCTCGCTATGGCCTTGACAACTTGGGACGAGGTGAAGAGCGACGCGGCCGCCTTGCCTGGATCAGCCTTAATCGAGGCCCAAGGCGCAGAATCGTTCAGGTACTTGTTCCCGTCGCGCGCAAGGGCCATCACTGCCATGAGGGCTCCCCTGAAGTCCAGCGCCTCAATTGAAGACGCCACCTCTGACTGCGCTTTCGAGATCTTTGTCAGCATCTCCCTGTCGCCGTCGCCTAGCTGGGCCTTCGGCACTTTAGAATCGAAGAACTTCTCGATGAATGTCAGGGTCCTGTGGATGAAGTTACCCAGGACGTCAGCCAGTTCGTCGTTGTACCGCTTTATGAAGTCGTCAACTGAGAAGTCGGCATCCCTGTCCAGCGGGGCGGTTGAGATCAGGTAGTACCTCATCGGATCCGGCTCGAAGTTCTTGAGGTAGCCATCTATGCTGATGTACCATCCCCTGCTCTTGGACATCTTCTTACCTTCGAGGGTAAGGTACTCTCCGGCCACTATGGATTCTGGTAGGGCGAACTCTTCCGTGCCCATCAGCATCGCAGGCCAGAATATCGCATGGTGGTATATTATGTCCTTACCGATGAAGTGGTATATCCTGCCCTTGCCCTGCCAATATTTGCGCCAGCCCTCAGGATCCCCCCTCATCTTGAAGAGGGCCTTCGTGGACGAGATGTAGCCTATCGGGGCGTCGAACCAGACATAGACGACCTTCCCCTCCGCCCCCTTGAGCGGAATCGGGACGCCCCAGGTCATGTTCCTCGTGATGTCCCAGTCTTTTAGTCCTTCGTTTATCCATCCTAGCGCGTAGTTCTTGACGTTATCAGGGATCTTCTCGTTTTTGGTGAGCCAGGACCTAAGCCTGTCCTGGAATGCGGTGAGCTTGAAGAACCAATGCTTAGTGGACGCGAGGGCTGGCTTGGTGCCGCATATCGCGCATTTTGGATCCTTCAGTTCAGTCCCCCTCAGATACCTGCCGCAGCCGTCGCAGGAGTCCCCCCGGGCGCCCTCGAACCCGCAGAACGGGCACCTCCCCTCAACATACCTGTCTGGGAGGAACTTGTCGCACTTCGGGCATTTCAGAAGGTCGAGTTCCTGCTCGTATATGTATTTCTTGTCGAAGAGCTCCCTGAAGATCTGCTGCGTCGTCTGGTAATGGATCTCCTCGGTCGTCCTAGAGAAGTGGTCGAAGCTGCAACCCATCCGGGTGAGCTCTTCCTTTATTAGGGGATGGTAGCGATCCGTTATCTCCTTCGGGTTCACGTGCTCCTTCTCTGCTCGGAGGGCGATCGGGGTGCCGTGCTCGTCTGTCGCGCAGATGAAGATCACGTCTTTGCCCTTCCTCCTGAGGTACCTGACGAAGACGTCAGGGGGGAGGTAGGTTGACCTCAGGTGACCAAGGTGGAGACTATCGTTGCTGTAGGGCAGGGCCGATGTGACGACTATTGGGTCCATTGGAGGTTACCCCCATTGTTTCAATAGTAAAAGCATTACGGAACATGCTTTTTTCTTTTGCACTCTAATAAGCATGATCTACGGATCCCCTCCCCTTAAGTTTTAATAAGGCGAGCGGCTTTCATTTTACTGTGGTATCATTATGGACTATGATAATCTCCTCGACAGAGGGCTCTCAAAGATCCCGGAGCAGGTCTTCAAGTCTTCGAAGTATGAGACCCCCCAGACGGAATCCAGCATAATAGGTTCGAAGACAGTCATATACAACTTCAAGGACGTGGCTGCGAAGCTGAACCGGGATCCGAACCACCTCCTCAAGTTCATAGTCAGGGAGCTCGCGACATCCGGCACACTAGAGGAGCAGAGGGCATCGCTTCAGGGGAGGTTCTCGAAGGAAGCTCTGGACCAGCTGGTCGTGAAGTACATTAAGGGTTATGTGCTCTGCACCTCGTGCAACAAGCCTGACACTAAGCTTTTGAGGGAAGACAGGCTGACGTTCATTGTGTGCGAGGTCTGCGGTGCGAAGAACCCGGCAAAGACTCTGATGTGAGGGCGCGGAATTGAGAAAGAACGTATATGTTAAGGCGTGGAAGATAAGGGAGGGAGAGCGGATGGTCGCGGTCTGCGATTGCGACCTGGTCGGAAAGAAGTTCCGTGAGGGCAAGCTTGTGCTCGATCTCTCGGGCGACTTCTACATGGGGCAGGAGTCGACGGCTGAGGCTGCCGTGGACATCCTGAAGGGCGCGACTGTTGCGAACCTCGTCGGCGCCGAGGCTGTGAGGTGTGGCGTCGAGGCGGGGCTGATACATGAAGATTGCATCATAAGGATCAGCGGGATTCCGCATGCTCAGTTTGTGCTGATCTGAACGGGAGTGAAGGGGGTATAAGGTGGGACGCTTCTGCGCCAAGTGCGGGGCTGAGCGCGAGGAGTATGTCCGCAGCCTTTGTAAGGATTGCTTTTGGAAGGGGGCCCTCAGTGCTGTCCCCAAGGAGATTAAATTGACCTACTGCAAGGATTGCCACTCAAGGATGCAGGGCAAGAGGTGGGTCAAGCCGAGGTTCGATGTTCTTGAAGATGAGATCGCCGAGGCAGCATCAGAGGCAATTTCCAAATTGGCTGCCCTTCCCGAGGGAATCGTGATCTCTGGACACTCTGTAGAGGTGACCGAACGTGACGGCGAGGGCCTTCCCAGGTCGATCGCCCTGAGAGTGAGGTTCACGGAGGCTTGGACAGGCAGCTCTGCGGAGGCGGTTGTCGAAGTGTCGGTCTCTTACTCAAGCTGCAGCATGTGTGGCGGGGCAGAACGGGGTAAGTATGATGCGATTGTCCAAGTCAGGGGCGAGGGGAGGGCGCTCGATGACCGTGACTTCAAGGCTGTAGGAGGGGCATTAGAGTCGCTCGAGAGTAAGTCTGGACGCCAGGAGGTTACCGAGGTGAAGGAGAAGGAGGGGGGGATCGACGTAAAATTCGTTACTCTCTTCGCTGCAAGGGCATTCGCGAAGATTCTGAGCGAGGGGCACGGCGCGGATACAGTAGAGAGCGCCAAGCTGATAGGGGTTGACAAGGTGACTGGCGGGAGGGCTTATAGGACAACCATCTCTGCCAGGATGCCTGCGCTCAGGGAGGGCACAATCTTCGAGTTTGGCGGCAGGGCATATAGGACGATCGGGTTCAGGCGAGGGAGGGCGCTTGCAGAAGATGCAGAAGACGCAGATGTGAGGCGGGCGTTCACGAAGAGGGAGCTGGAGGCGGGCGCTAAGGTGATCAGCGAGATAAGGAGCGTCAGGCTCGACGCCCTCACTCAGAGCTGCGGAATCTTTTATGAATCGGATGGAAAGCGGTTCTTGGAAATTCCTGTAGACATGATCCCGAAGGACATGATCCAGGGCGAGGAGGGGCTGCTCATGGTGGTTGACGGGAAGGAGAGGGTCTTCAGAACCCGCTGACCAGACGGCCATCATTTGAAGGCCCTTATGGTGACGCTGAGTGCCAGCGGCCGTGTCTTTTCAGCACTGTCGCCTCTGCCAGCCGTGACGCCCAGCTGATCTTCCAGGATCCCATCAACATTTATCGCATTTTCTGAGACGATCTCAATGCCCTTAAAGCCGGCGCTCTCGATCTTGCTCAAGTACTCCTCTTTCGTCAAGGCGCCCCCTATGCATGCTATGTAAGCAGACGAGGAGGAGCGTATCGAGGGGGGGAGATCGCCTTCAAGCACGATGTCAGAGACGATGAGGCGCCCGCCATGCTTGAGCACACGGTAGGCCTCTCTGAAGACGCGATCCTTCTCAGCTGAGAGGTTAATGACGCAATTAGAGATCACAGCATCCACAGCCAGATCTGCAACTGGGAGGCCCTCGATCTCGCCAAGCCTGAACTCGACGTTCGAGTATCCTCCTTTTAATGCGTTCTGCCTTGCGATCTCGAGCATCTCAGGAGTCATGTCTACCCCGATTACCTTCCCTTCGTTGCCCACTCTACGGGAGGCGAGGAAGCAGTCAAAGCCGCCCCCTGAGCCCAGGTCTAAAACGGTCTCGCCTTGGCTCAGCGAGGCGATCCCAACAGGGTTACCGCACCCCAAGCCCAAATTCGCGTCTTTTGGAGCTGATCCCAGATCCTCTTCAGAATAAAAAGATCCTTGAGTTGAACCGTCTTCCACGTTGCATCCGCAGCCGCCAGAACAGCAGTTTGTATTTTCTCTAGCGACCTTTCCATAGCCCTCACGAACAATCTTCCTTACTTCGTGCTTGCCGATTCCAGATTTTTTCTCTCCAGCATCCTCGCTTCGCTTCATAGCAATCCTCCTTTGAACATCTTTTCAATCGCTTCCGATCTCGCTCGAGTTGATCTTGAAGATCCAGCTGGTCCTCTTGCAGACCCACACCAGGAAGAGCATGAATGGCACCTCGGTTAGAACGCCGACGACGGTAGAGAGGGCAGCGCCAGACCCCAGGCCAAAGAGGGTTATGGCCACGGCGATCGCGACCTCGAAGTGGTTGCTCCCGCCTATCAGCGCAGTCGGCGCAGCGTCCTCATAGGTCAAGCCAATAAGCTTTGAGATCCCATAGGAGATGAGGAAGACGATCAGTATATTGACGAAGATCGGTATTGCGATCAGTACTATGACTAAAGGCTGATCGACTATCACATATCCCTGCGTCGCGAAGAGCAGGATCAGGGTGATGAGGAGTGCGATTATTGACGCTTTCCCAAGCTTCGGCGTCAGGGAGCATTTGAGCCATTCTGGCCCTCTTTTGGCTACAGCATATCGCCTCGTGAAGTACCCTGCTATAAGGGGGATCACGATATAGATGGTCACTGCAAAAGCCACAGTATCCCAAGGTATTGTGATCCCCGAGATCCCGAGGAGGAACACAGCGAGGGGGGCGTAGAGTGCGACCATTGTGAGGGAGTTAATGGCCACCATAACGAGGGTGTGCCCCATGTTCCCCCTCGCAAGGTAGCTCCAGACGAGCACCATGGCTGTACAAGGGGCTACGCCAAGCAGGATCAGTCCGTAGGTGTACTGCGCAGCCAGCTCACTGCCAATCAGCGGCGAGAATATGACCTTCAGGAAGAGCCAACCCAGAAACGCCATTGTAAAGGGCTTTATTGCCCAATTGACAAAAAGGGTGGCGGCTATCGGCTTGGGGGTCTTGCCCGCTCTGACGACCTCCTTGAAGTCTATTTGTACCATTATGGGGAAGATCATAGCGAAAAGGCAGATGGCGATCGGGACATTGACATACGCATATGAGATCTGCCCCAACATTGAAGACAGGTCCGGCAGGAGGCGCCCAACCGCTATGCCCGCGAGTATAAAAAGGAAGACCCAGATCGAAAGGTACTTCTCCCAGATCCCGAACCTGCACTCGAATTGCGCCATCTGGACCATCTAACGCATTAATAAATTTAAATATGTTAATATATTTTTTGGTAGCCTTTTGCATAGACATATTTAATTATGTCTTTTTCCAACTCATTAACGAGCGGTATGAAAAAAGATACGGTCAATGATGAGAGGCTGAAGAGGGTCTTGGAAATCCCCTTATGCCCTGTCAAAAAAGCTAAGGAGCATTCGGAGGATCTGAAGGCGCTCCGCAATGCGTTATTCGTTGAGGATGAGCTCGCAAGATGCAGCAAGATCTTCAAAGCACTTTCCGACGTCAACCGGCTGAAGATACTCAAGCTTCTGGGCGCGAGGCCCATGTGCGTCTGCGAGGTCATGGTCGTCCTTGATGTAACGCAGCCAACAGCATCACACCACCTCGGCATCCTTGAGGAAGCAGGCCTCATAAGGGGCAAGCGCGAAGGCAAATGGATCTTCTATGAGGTTTCAAACTCG
>JANHAI010000214.1 GCA_024464205.1 Candidatus Methanomethylicia archaeon | reverse complement strand
CCACGACAGGCTTTGTCTGGGTTATTGGGTTGAAGCTGATTGCATCGGTCGGGCAAACCTTGCTGCAAGTGCCACACCTTATGCACGAATCTTCGATCTTGCCATCCCACGAGAGTGGCTTTATCGAAAGAGCCCCGACGGGGCATGATTTCACGCACCTCCCGCACATGACGCAATACCCTTCTGGGTATCGATCTTTGAGCTTCATTGTCATCGGGGGGCAGACTCGGACGCACTCACCGCAGAGTATGCATAGTTCTGGGTTGAGTATTACCCTCCCTGTCTGGAAGAGGAGTGCGTTCGTTGGGCAGTGCCTCACGCACAAGGAGCAGAGCGAGCAATTTATTATAGACGCTCCGGCATCCCCCTTCTTTATCTTGAGCTTGCCATTGTCCATCTGGATGGCATGCGTCGGGCACTGCTCATAGCATTCCATGCACATGACGCAGTTGATCTTGATTTTCCTCTCAGAGTAGGACTGCATCTTCGTGTAATATTGCCCTATCTCCTCAGGCTTTATCTTGCCCTCGAATGAATCTATCGCCTTGACCGGGCAGACTTCAGCGCAAAGGTTGCAGTGTGTGCAGAAACCCTCGGTCTCCGTCTTGAACTTAATTGCCGAGCTAGGGCAGACATTCCTGCATTTGCCGCAGAGCATGCACTTGGACATGTCGCGGTAGATCTTTCTCTTGCTCACTTTTTGGCTTACAGGAGCCAAAGCCTGTGTTTGGGCTGCTTGGACTGTCATTTCGGAACCTCCGCCTTAACCTCGACTTTTTTGCCCTCGAGCAATGCCTTCAGTTTTTCGGGAGTTGCGATCTCTAGAAGGGCCTGGTATTCAATCGGGGGCTTCAAATAATTCAGTGCGTCAATCCTTGCGTTCTCTGGGCAAACCTTGACGCATAGGCCACACCTGACGCATATCCCCCTCACCCTGTCCTGTACGATCTTTGCAAAGTCGAACGGGCAATGCTTAACGCACATCCCGCAAAGGGTGCACCTCTTGCGGTCGACGTAGTAACCGCCAAACTTGTTCTTCCGTATGGCTGTTGTAGGGCAGACCGAGGCGCATATGCCGCAGGTTGTGCAGCTGAACGGAAGGTCCTCAGGGTGCTTGATGCAATCTGTCGGGCAGATCTCCCAGCATTTTCCGCATTTGTTGCAAGCGCTCGTTGTGAAGTACATTCATTTCCCTCCCTTGAACATCTTCCCTACCAAGAGCCCGATTATGGCACTGATGAACGGCATTGCGAGCCCGACGCCTTCAGTTATATGGCCGCCGACCAAGCTCCACGTGAAGAGTGGCGCTTCGAAGAGAAGGGCAGCGATAACG
Organism: Candidatus Methanomethylicia archaeon; assembly: GCA_024464205.1. Lineage (GTDB taxonomy): Archaea > Thermoproteota > Methanomethylicia > Methanomethylicales > Methanomethylicaceae > Methanomethylicus. The sequence goes on along the minus strand of JANHAI010000214.1, from coordinate 732 downwards.
CTCAGGCCCAATAGCATTATTGTAGTCCTCTTGCTGATCTCGCCCTTGAACTGAGTTCCGAAGAGTATCCCCAACAGGAATGCTATCACGATCGGCGTGATCTCTCCAGCATAGATAGGGGAAAAGGTCAGTAGTCCGCTCATTTTGGTGACCCCTCCTTGTCTTCAGACCACCCATACACGAACACCAAGAATATCAGCCCGAGAGCCCCTATGACATTGAACGCTTCCCCTATATTCATAAGTGGGACCAAGCCAGCACTCGATTCGAAAGTCCCTTCCTGGAGCACCAGGGCGAGCCTGAAGGGATCGCCGAAGGCAGATCGTATGGCTTCAGGGACAGCTGTGAACCCAGACATTCCGGACCAGAGGTCTGCACCAACATTGTACTGCCAGTATCCGGTGGTTAGGTACCCTGGCAAGCCAAGAAGTGCGTATGTTGCCCAACCTATGCTGCCTAGGCCTATGAGGAACTTTTTACCGAGCTGAAGGGGGTTCTTCTTCCCATAGAGGGCTATTCCGAGGAGGTATGCTGAGCTTATGATTACTCCGCATTGGAAGCCGCCCCCTCCCGAAGTTGTGGCCGAGGTCACGACAAGTAGCCCGTAAGCGACCGTAAGCATCAGTACAGGCAGACCGAAGTACTTCAGGATCACTGAGATGGTGCCTGGTTTCACGTCAAGCTCCTTTTGAGGCGCAGGATCCTCCGTCTTTATGCCCTGAATGCGGACTA
>JANHAI010000213.1 GCA_024464205.1 Candidatus Methanomethylicia archaeon | reverse complement strand
GAGAGGAGGATCCTACCGCAGTTCCAGCAGGTGGCCCTGAGCATGAGGTAGACGAGCTTCGCGAACCCCGGGTGGACGACTGGCCTTGCGAGCTCGATGTGACCGAAGTGGCCGGGGCACTGACCTAGCCTGTTGCCGCAGGTCTGGCATTTCTGCCCCGGCTCGATCGTGCCGAGCCTCCTGTCCATGAGGCCGGCGTCGATCGGCACGCCGTCCTCGTCGTAGGTGTCAGCGGTTATGATGTTGACGACCGACATCTTCCGGATGTTCTCCGGAGAGAGGAGGCCGAACTTTATCGCCTTTATTGACTTCACGTACTCTGAGAATGACATTTTCACACCCTCTCCTGGAGCCTGAGCTTCGGCGCTATCCCCAAGCTCATCAGCTCCTGAAGCAGAAGCTTGAATGCGTAGGACATGACCACCGGAGTTGTCTTCGACTTCTCGCCGCAGAGCGGGCAGAAGTACTTGTCGTTGACGCGGTTGTAGTAGGCTATCAGGCCGCACTCCTCGCAGATGTTCACAACAGCCCTGTCCGATTCGTCGAGGAGCCGCTCCTTGAGCAGCATCGCTGCGCCGTGCCCTATGAGGCAGTCCCGCTCCATCTCGCCGAAGCGGAGGCCTCCCTCCCTTGCCCTACCCTCGGTCGGCTGCCTTGTGAGAATCTGGACTGGGCCCCTCGCCCTCGCGTGCATCTTGTCGGCGACCATGTGGTGGAGCTTGAGGTAGTAGGCGATCCCAATGAATACCTCCGCCTCCAGCACCCTCCCTGTCCTGCCGTCGTACATTATCTCCTTGCCAGTGGACTTGAAGCCGTTCTGCTTGAGCAGGTCCCTCATCAGCTTGTCGTTGTCGCCGCAGAATGCGGTGCCGTCGATTGGCCTGCCCGACGCGGCGTATGCCTTCCCTCCGAGGACCTCCAGGAGCTGCCCCAGGGTCATCCTCGAGGGGATTGCATGCGGGTTGATCACAAGGTCTGGGACGACGCCGTCCTCAGTGTAGGGCATGTCGTACTGGGGCACGAGCATCCCGACCACCCCTTTCTGACCGTGCCTAGATGCGAACTTGTCGCCGAGCTCCGGTATCCTCTCGTTCCTGACCCTTATCTTGACGAGCTTGTTGCCGTCGGAGGTCTCTGTCATTATGACGAGGTCGACTACGCCGTCTTCCCCTGCCCTCATCGATATGGAGGTCTCCCTCCTCACGGGGCCGGTCGATTCGAACTCGCGGTACTCCTCGAGGAACCTTGGCGGGCTCGTCTTCCCGACCAGGACGTCCCCTCCGGAGACCATTGATTCCGGCTCGATTATCCCGTCCTCCCCAAGGAACCTGTAGGACTCCGCGGTCCTGTAGCCCCTCACGCTCGGGGATGGGACCTCTATCTTGTCCTCCTGGCCTCCGGGGTACCTCCTCTCCTCGGTCTCGTAGCACCGGTAGAACGAGGACCTCCCCAGCCCCCTCTCGACTGAAGACTTGTTCATTATGAGGGCGTCCTCTATGTTGTAACCCGAGTAGGAGAGGATCGCAACGACGAAGTTCTGCCCGGCCGGGCGCCTGTCGAGGTCCAATGTCTTGGCCCCCCTCGTGTTCACGAGGGGTTTCTGCGGGTAATGTAAGATGTGGCCGCGCGTGTCCAGTCTCTTCGTGAAGTTTGCCGCGTAGAACCCGAGCGACTGCTTAACCATAGCCGACCCGTAGGTGTTCCTTGGCGACTGGTTCGCCTCTAGGAACGGTATCATGGAGGCGCTTATGCCCAATATCGTCGAAGAGACGATCTCTATATGGGTCCTGTCCCGATCGACCTCTCCCGTGTCGAGCGCGATCAGGGCGTTCTCCTCCTCCTCTGCGTCCAAGTACTCGAGGATCCCCTGGTTGACGAGGTCGTTCCAAGTCCACTCACCTGCGATCAGCTTCTCTATCCCTTCCTTTGTGAGGCGCTGGTATCCGTTGTCCGCGATTACAAGGGGGCGCCTAACCCTCCCTGCGTCACAGTTGACGTAGACCTCGTTTATCGTTCCATACTTGTAATGGGCGACGTTGACTTCGTTCGCGAGCCGCCCCCTCCGCCT
>JANHAI010000212.1 GCA_024464205.1 Candidatus Methanomethylicia archaeon | reverse complement strand
GGGACTGGCGTCGCCCCAATACACTTCGCTGCTAAGCGCTTCAGGGGAAATGTGGTCGACGTCTTTGTGGGAGGCAAGTCCTCGGAGGAGCTCCCGCTGCTCGATGAGCTGAGAAGGTATGCCGAGGTCCATGTGGCCACAGAGGACGGATCGCTAGGCAGAAAATGTCTCGTCAGCGGGATAATGGACATGGAAGGTCACGGCGGCATCGAGTTCCTGAACTGCGGACCAGAGATTATGCTCACCTGCGTCTCAGAGATCGAAGCGAGGGTCACAGATCCTTCAAAAATATTCTGCATTGTCGAAAGGCACTCGAAGTGCGGCGTCGGCATTTGCGGGAGCTGCTCGATAGACGGCCTCAGGATCTGTGTGGACGGACCAGTCTTCAGGTACTCAGATCTCAGGGGCGGGCGGGACTTTGGGAAATTCAAGAGATCGGCGAGTGGGAAGCTAGTCCGCATCGGGCACAATGATGATGGTGATTGAAATGAAAAGAGAGATGGAAAAAGAAACTGGAGATATGAACGCAAATAAAAAAGAAGGGGGCATCGAGGGCGAATTCTCGGCCTTCCTGCTCAAGGCGGGTGTGGTGAAGTTTGGATTGTTCAAGCTGAAGAGCGGCCGCACCTCCCCATACTTCGTCAATTTGGGGGCTATCGGTAGCGGGAGGCGCCTCTGGGCGCTAGGATCCTACTACGCCAGGGCAATTGTTGAGAAGGGCTTGGCTGCCGAAACGGACCTCCTCTTCGGCCCCTCCTACAAGGGAATCCCAATTGCAGTCTCAGCTTCGCTTGCGCTGTACAGGGAATTCGGGATAGAGATGCGCTTTGCATTCAACCGCAAGGAGGCCAAGGATCACGGCGAAGGCGGCATGATAGCGGGCGGGGAGCTGAGGGACGGCGACCGTGTCGGCATCTTGGATGATGTAATGACCACGGGCAAGACGAAGGAAGAGGTCCTCTCGGTCATAAGGGGGTCGGCAAAGGCAGAGATCAAGTACATCATGATTGCAGTCGACCGGCTCGAGAGGGGCGAAACAGAAGCCATGGCTACTTCGGAGTTCGAGAGGAGATATGGGATAAGGGTCGTGCCTATCATAACAATACTCGATCTAGTGTCTGCTGCCAAGGCCCTCGGCATCATAGGCGAGGATGCCGTCAGATCGGTTGAGGCGTATCTCAGAGAGTACGGGGGCAAGGCATGATGGCGCTGACTAGGCGAATAGGCAGGGAGAGGAGCATAGTGGTGGCATGCGACGTCGCATCCATGAAGGAGCTGCTCGATCTTGTCGGATCAACTGCAGACATCGACGCCATAGGGGCCTACAAGATCGGATTTGCGCTAGCCCTCAAATACGGCCTGGGCAACGTGGTGGATTCCGCAAGGGAATTGACAGGAAAGCCAATCATTTATGACCACCAGAAAGGGGGGACCGATGTGCCCCACACCGGGTCGCTCTTCGCTGAGCTGATGGCTGATTCGGGAGTGGACTATGCGATCCTGTTCCCATTTGCGAGCCCTTCAACTGAAACGGCGTGGATCAGGGATCTGCATGCGAAGGGAATCAGGCCGATAATCGGATCAATGATGACGATTCCAGACTTCCTGAAGGAAAACGGCGGTTTCCTGGACGGGGGCGCCGTCAAAAGGATTTTGGAGATAGCTTGCGGGGAGGGCGTAACCGACTTCGTGCTGCCTGGCAACAAGCCTCTTCAAGCAGCCTCTTTGAGGGAGGTCATTGAATCAAAGGTCAAATCGCCGTCCTATTTCCTCCCTGGCATCGGAGCACAAGGGGGTGAGATCTCTTCGATCTCCGCAGCCGTCGGGAGCAGGTGGCATGCCATCGTTGGGAGGGCAATCTATGGGTCGAAGTCTCCTAGGGAATCTGCGGCCATGCTTGCAAAGGAGGTCCCTTGACCCGCGCCAAAGACCAGTTGCGCTGGGCGCTCTTCAAAACCGGCACAACCGTGGTCGCCCCCAGAAAGGGGGCTTGAGGCATGCATAAATATACCTTGACTTTGAACTCTGTTTGCAGAGGTATCTCATTTGGAACTCCTTCAGGGCATCGCGCT
>JANHAI010000211.1 GCA_024464205.1 Candidatus Methanomethylicia archaeon | reverse complement strand
CAGTTTTCCCGAACATCTCGCACTACTCCCTCCCGAGCGGCGCCACGCCCCGTGCCGAGAACCGCCAAGTGGATGGTGCCGGAAAGACCGAGGAGCGCGATGCGACCGAGATCGTGCCTGAGATCCCGAAGAGGCGTTCAAACGGGGCTAAGGTCGCGGGCATCGCCCTCATAGCGGTGATATTCGCGGCGGCTGCCCTCGCGATCACGGGGGGCTCGCCCCTCGCCTTTTTCATCCCCCCCTCGCCCGCAAACAGCACTCCCGACACCACCCCCCCAGTAATCTCGGGCGCCTTCCCTTCGAACGGGAGCCATGCCATGATCGGATCGAAGGTCATCGTCAGCTACTATGACGACCGGTCGCTGAACCTCTCCTCCGCGCTGCTGGAGATTGACGGATCGAGAGTCGCCATCACAAAGATAACCCAGTCGGAGGCCGAGTATGCGGGGTCTCTGGCGGTCGGGCAACACTCGGCTTACTTCTCGATCAGCGACATGGCAGGGCACAGCGCGAACAAGTCGTGGCAGTTCACGATATCCTCCGCGCTCCAGTACGTTGTGCTCAACGTCCTCGATGAGATCAATCGGGAGAGGGCATCCGTGGGCGTGCCGCCGGTAGCCCTCTCAGAGCAGTCCGTCGCTGCCGACTACCGGTCAAACGACATGCTGACAGGGAATTACTTCAACCACTATGACTGGGGCGGCTATTACCCCGGATACTACTATACGCTGATGGGCGGGAAATTTGCGATGGAGGAGAACATCGGCTACGTCTACAACTCCCAGCTCCGCCAATCCGAGATCCCAGCAGATGCTGTGAGCCTCGTGCACGACATGATCTACAACGACGCAGCCAGCGATTGGGGGCACCGGGATTCCCTACTAGACCCAACCAACAACCTCGCGGAGATATCAGCAGCCTGGAGCAGCAGCCGGCTCTTCCTGACGATCCACATGATAAAGTCCTGGGTCAACTGGACAGCCCCGCCGAGGTTTGAGGGCGGCGTCTTCTCTTGCGGGGGGGCTCTCCTCCTCAACGGATCGATGATAAAATACGGGGCGGTCTACTACAGCGATCCAGACGACCACGACCAGATGTCGTACGACAGTTACCTAGAGGTTTACAAGGGCGAGCGGGGGTACTCGATGGGCGACCCAGTTGCCGGCGTCCACCCCATCCTTCTCTTCCAAGGGCTATCCGTAATAAGGCCGACCGCATGGACCGACGCTGGCAGCGGCTTCTCGATATCATTCCCGCTGAGCGCATCGCGCGGGGCCGGAGTTTACACGGTCGTCCTTTACGCACAGAACACACTCGGATTCGAACACCCGTATGACCCCGAGCGGAATGCGGAGCTCGTCCCGATCCTCGAGTACTCGGTATACTTGGGTTGATTGGAGTCTTCCACAGGTTGGGTGGTGGGCCCGTCGGGATTCGAACCCGAGATATCAGGCTCCCTGCTCAGCTGGATCCGCAGGCTTACGCAGCCGCGTCCTGGCGGCTCTGCGTCCTGATCCAGACTAGACCACGGGCCCTCCTCTCTTCAGAAAGACAGATTAATTCCTAATAAACTTACTAGTAATGTGAGGGGGAGCAATGGGGAAAGTCAAAAAAGGGGAAGTCTGCTCAGTTCAAGGGTGCGCAAATCCTGCCATCCGATCTCTGTCGCCCCAGTACAGTGGGGCGATGAAGAAGGCTGGCTTCAAGCTGTCTGAATCGAAGAGGCTATTCTTGTGCGAGGAGCACTACAAGGCGTTCAAGAAGGCGCATACCGCGGAGGAGAGGCTCGAGCGGTGGCGCCAGTCCGGATGACGCGGCACCGAAGGGGCAAGTCCCGTCTTCCGTCTCCCCGGAGAGACCTAATGAATCTTAACCACCTCCTGGAGGCTGCGAGTTGCAGGGTCTAGACAGGTTCATGGGCGGCGAAAAGCCCAAAGAAGCGGAGAAGAAAGCCCCCGCCAAGTCCCGCCCGCCGCATGGAGCCGGAAGCGAAGAAAAGGTGGACGAGCAAAGGGCTGTGGATTCCAACGAGGGCGAGCCACTCGAGGAAGCCTCCGCGTACGACGACCTTGAGG
>JANHAI010000210.1 GCA_024464205.1 Candidatus Methanomethylicia archaeon | reverse complement strand
GAAGAGCCTCAGGGCAGCCGGATAAGCCGACATTGCATCGGTTACCCCATATTTCCGCCTCCTGTGCATCAGCTCCTGGAAAGGCAGGAGGTCACCTGAATCTGGGTCTATGGCCACTATCTCGCCCTCCACAATGTACGAGGAGGCGCCAATGCCGGCGGCTGCCAGTCGCATTATGTCAGGGTAATGTGAATTGATCAATTCAAGCCGCCTTGAGAATAGCATGAGGCCGCCGCCTGCGGGGGAGTGCACCTGGACCCGCTCCCCATCATATTTGTACTCAACAGCGCACTTGCCCCCCATCTTCTCGATTATCTCCTCAGCTGAGGAGAGGCGCTCCGCGAGCATCGACCGGATCGGTTGCCCAGGAGAAGGGCGCAGAGCCTTTAGTGCGCCTATGCCTTCGGTGGAGAGCTTCTTTGCGATCGAGCCGAGATCGCTGGTCAGGTTGTATGCCCTCTCGATGGGAGCCCTGCATTCCTTCGATCCGCAGAACGCCAGAGAGAGGGCGTCCAATATGGTCATGTCGGCAACCCCCAGTCTAAGCGCTCCAGAGACCGTCCTGACGACATAAAGCGCCTCGCGGGGGGACGCGTCGCTCAATATCTCTGAGAGGAGGCGTATCTTGGTCTCTTGCGATCCTTCTCCCTGCGCCCGCGCCATCTTGTCGAGTGCGTCATATACCCTCTCGACAGTGATGCCTTCATGGCGAGACCTCCTCGAGAAGGCATCTAGCGTAGACTGCTTCTGACCAGTTTTCAGAAGCGCCTCAGCAACACTGCCTAGATCGCCCATCTCCTTGTAAAGGGCATGGACCCTCGATTCTGGCAAGGCACAGGCATGTGCAATGGATCTCTCGATCAGCCTATCGGCAACCCCCAACTCCAAGGGGACGAATTCGGGGTAAATCCGACCCTGCGAAAGGTACACGACCTTGTCCAAGATCTCCCTCGGGCACCTCTTGAAAAAATCGACCAGGATGTCGGTGATCTCCAGCCTTTTCGTTGTCTGGCTTACCTTGTCATAGACTTCGGCAAGTTCCTTGTAGAGCAAGGCTATGATCCCACCAATTCAGCGCCTGTTTCCATTGAAGGATATCTGTATCGTGAGGTAAATAAAATAGCTTGGTACAGATATCACCCTGTACTTTGGTTCCGCGGGAGTACCATGGATGCTGCGCGCCATTATATTCGATCTCGACGGTGTGCTGGTCAAGTTCAGCTTAGACAGCAGGAAGATAAAAGAAGAGGTCGTCGAATTCTTGGAGAGGAATGGGGTGCCCCATGGCGTTCTGGGGGTCACGATGCCCTTCTCGAAGATAAGAGAAACGGCTGCTGAACAACTGCGAATGACTGGGAGGGGAGAGGCTGAGATCAGGGGGCTCATGGCCGAAGCTGAGGAGATCCTCATAAGGCACGAGATGGATGCGGCCTTAAAAGCAGACCTCCTTCCTAATGTGAAAGAGGCGCTTGAGAAGATTGCTTCCCACGGCATCCGGCTTGGGCTTTTCACTTACAACAACAGCAGGGCAGCCGATCTTGCGCTCAGGAAGAACGGGATCGAGAAATTTTTCAGCGCCGTCGTTGCGAGGGATTCTGTGGAGCGTGCAAAGCCCAACCCGATCCACCTGAGGACGGTGATCGATAGGCTGGGGGTCGCAAGAGAAGAGGCAATAGTGGTTGGGGACAGCGAAATGGACATTAAGCCATCAAAGGAGTTGGGGGTCAGGGTGATTGGGATAACCACGGGGATAAAAACGGCAGAAGAACTGGAGGCCTATGGCCCAGACTTCATTGTCGACGATATCCGCAAGGTGCTCGAGATTGCGGGTATACGTTAAGGGCGGGAGGCCTTCTCAAGCATCCGCTCGAAAGTCCACCTTATAGAGCTCCTCAACTCCCTGATCCGAGAGTCCTCGTCTATGTTGTTGATCCTTATCTCTTTTATCACATCCCCTTCCAAAAGTACCTGGTGCTCGACAATGGACATGGGGTCCTTTGATCCTGCGTCAACGGCCATCTCGTCTTTCCGCTTCATCTCGCCAATGACACGGTCTATGAAGAACGACTGGAACGGAGGTGTCC
>JANHAI010000209.1 GCA_024464205.1 Candidatus Methanomethylicia archaeon | reverse complement strand
CATTGGCTCTCCATAGATGAGGGGTCGTGTGCTGGGACTGAACTGGAAGGAGTCCAGACGACATCTCAGGTCACCTTTGGCTCAATGCTTGGCATCTCCTCGTTTGCTGCGGTGGCAAAGGCGCAGCTCCTCAGCAATGAGCTAGGCCTCGACCTGTACGCTGGAATCCCAATCGCTTGGGCATTTGAGGCTTACCAACGGGGGATGATAACGAAGAAGGACACGGGCGGGCTCGATCTGAGCTGGGGCAATGAGGAGGCGCTCTTCGAGCTCCTCAGGATGATCGCTTACAGGCAGGGAATAGGCGACGTGCTCGCAGACGGGGCAAAGATCGCTGCCGAGCGAATAGGAAAGGGGCACGAGTTCGCCCTCCACGTGAAGGGAATGGACTGGGAGATCATCCACCCCAACGCCGTCTACACCCATGCATTGGGATTGGCGGTCAACAGCGTCGGCTCCGACCATACCGCCTACTATCCCCCATACCCCCCCTCAATCGCTGCCATCCCGCCGGAGATACTAAACGACCTCGGATTCGACGTCAAGAAGGCAGGAGGAAGGCTTACCACCGAAGAAAAAGGGCCGCTCCTGAAGTGGTCGTACGACTCCCGCGCGGTCCTCGACAGCCTTGAGTTCTGCCTCTTCGTCAGCAGAGGAAGGCTCTACACCGACTTCCGCCCATACGCGAAAGCGATGACTGCAGCAACGGGGATAAATTACGACTGGAAGGGCCTCTTAGCCGTAGGCGAGAGGATATGCAACCTCGAGCGGGCATTCAATGTACGCGAGGGCGCGAGCAGGAAGGACGACACCATCCCCGAGCGGTTCCTCAAGCAGCCCGCCGAGGGCGGCAGCGTCGGCAGCATAGTCCCGCTGGAGAGGATGCTCGACGATTATTACGTTGCGAGGGGGTGGGATCTTGCCACAGGCAAACCCACGAGAGCAACTTTGGAGAGGGTGGGGCTGAAGCAAGTCGCCGACGAGCTGGAGCGAATGGGCAAGCTGCCAGTCCCTGCGAAGGGGGCTGCATAACATGGCACACATTAACATCACTTGCGTCTACCTTGGATTCATCAGCGACATAGCCGGTCGAATGCCAGAAGAGAAGGTTGCAGTCCAGGAAGGGACAACGCTCTCTCGGCTTCTCGACCTTTTGGAATCCATGCACCCAGGCTTCAAAGCGGCATTCATCAATCGTGAAACAGCAAAGCCAATCTTGAGCAGGCAGGTGCTCATTACCCCGAAAGGGAAGCAGACAGGACCGCCATCCAAAGGACTGGAAACGATCCTTGAGGAAGGAATGAGGGTAATTTTTTGGTGACTGCCATGAAGCGCTTTACCGTGGCAGGAGTTCAAGTGGCGTTGGCAGAGCCAAACAACATTGAGAGGAACGAGAAGAAGGCACTGTCATGGGTTCCAAAAGCTATCAAGGAGTGTGGGGCGGAGCTGATCGTCTACCCCGAGACCTGCAACACCGGATTTGAGACTGGGCTCACGGCAGACAGGCTATGGGACTTGGTGGATTCCATACCGGGGAAGACGACTTTAGCAGCTCAGAGAGCGGCGAGGGAGCACGGCGTTTACATTGTATGGAACACTTATGAGAGGGGCGCCAAGAGGGGAACAGTCTTCAACAGCTCTGTACTCATAGGCAGGAACGGCGATATAATTGGCGTCTATAGGAAAACCCACCCGTTCCCGGTGGAGCGTGTTGAGGGCGGGGGCTGGTGCACTGCGGGGGATGCTGCGGAGCCATTTGATACAGACCTCGCCAGAATAGGACTCATGATCTGCTACGACGGGGATTTCCCCGACCTCTCCACCACATATGCCCTCAAGGGAGCGGAGGTGATAGTCCGGTCATCGGCGCTTCTGAGGACCTATGATCACTGGTATGCCATGAACTTCGCTCGGGCCTACGAGAACCACGTCTATTTGGTTGGGGTGAACGCTGTCGGCTCGGACGCAGCTGGGAACTTCTACTTCGGTCACAGCCAGGTGATATCCCCCAACGGCTGGAGGCTCGCCCAGGCAAGGTGCGCCGAGGAGGTCGTCTACGCCGAGCTCTCCCCTGATCCCATAAAGCACAT
>JANHAI010000208.1 GCA_024464205.1 Candidatus Methanomethylicia archaeon | reverse complement strand
AGTAGCGCAGGAGGGGAGTGGGGACTGGTCGAGAGACTGGTCAGTGAGGGGAAATTGGTGGTAAGGTTGCATGGCGGCATCCGTTATTACCTGGCGAGAGGCAAATGACGGCCCGCTGCATGATGCGGCCAAAAGGGCGATCGGCATCAACGAACCACAGACCAGATTGCCTTGAATGAGGATGCTGACGCGCGAAATTGTAATGCATTGCAGCCCAAAAGACCCTCAGATGAGCGCTCAGGTAAATTTTTATATCTCACTCAGAAGAAGATGTCGGGGACGCAATTCAGTGCCCTGGTAGTATAGTTCGGCCCAGTATACAGGCCTGTCGAGGATGCCTGACACGCGAAGACAGGCCCGCAGATAGTCTGTGACCCGGGTTCAAATCCCGGCCAGGGCGCCTCTCAACTCATAATTTTATTATAGCGTTTTTATGGTTGGGCAACGGAGCCGCGCGAGCATCAATCGTGAATGCAGTTCGCGCGATTGCAGGGGCAGCCATCAAGACTTTAGCTTCGCCATGAAGGCATCGAGCTTTTCCTTGAACTTGCCGGCCTCAATGCCCTTCACGATCTCGAGGGATGCCGCTGGCAGCGCCCCATAGAGGTCCGTCAGGCTCTTCATCGCCTTTTCCATGCCCGTACCGCTGTAGGTCATGAAGAAAGCAACTTTCTTCTGCTTGAGGGCGTCCTTCTTCTGCACGATGTAGGTCCTCAGTGCAGGCGTTATGTTACTGGCCCAGATCGGCGTCCCCAGCAGGACGGTGTCGTACGCAGATGGATCCTTCTCCGGCGGCTTGATGTTGGTCAGACTCTTCCTGTAAGCACTATAGCCAGCGGACAGGAAGCCGAAGATGCCGCGCCGGTTCTTGAGATCGACGATCTCCTCCATGTCAGCCCCGAGCTCCTTCGCGAGCGTGTCTGCCAGGGCCTTGGTGGTCCCGGTCCGGGAGTAATAAACTACAAGCGCCTTCATAGCACCTACCCCTCATTCATATTAAGCGTTGGGAGTTAATAAAGAGATACCGATTATTGATCAGTATATTATGACAGTTCCAGCGGTTTGGAAAGGCAAAACAGTTATACCGCACTGCTGCATTTTTTTTAATTATGGGGCTCGAATCGGGATCTCTAGTGGCCCTGGGCGCACTTCTCATCATTGCGGGTATATTCGTCCTGGCTCGCAGGGGTAGGGGCGAAGGGGGCGCCCTCATAATGATAGGACCCATACCGATAGCCATCGGCAGCAGCCCCAGGGCCTTAAAGGTCGTCATGACCTTTTCTTTGATATTCATTCTCGTCGCATTGGCGCTCATGATCTGAGGCGTTACCAATGGAAGAAGGGTCGATCCAGAGGTTTGGGTATTTCATGGTCGCGGCGGGGATCATCGCGATCCTGGCGGGCATAATCTTCGATTCGATCCCCGGAGACGGATGGCAGTTCGGCGGGGGCATATTCATACTCGTCGGGCCGATCCCCATACTTGTAGGCTTCGGGAGCTCGCCTGAGCTCACGATAGGCGCGCTGGTGGCAGGGCTTGCGTTTTGCATCCTGCTGGCGATCCTCTTGAGCCGGAGGAACAGAGATCGATAAATCCCTCCGCGGGTATCTTTATTTGAGGGAGATGTGGAGGCTCTTCAGGCCCGATTCTGCTTCAGTTTTCGAGGATCCTAAGGTCAGGAGTAGCCTTGGGAGGTACATCGATGTTGCAGAGGATCGGAAGGCGGCAAAGTTCGTTGTCTCCAAGTCCATTGGAACGGGTGAGGCCCTGGCTGGCATCAGCACAGAGGGGCTCTGGGAGCTGCACAGGAGGCTTTTGGGCGATTTCAAGAGGTTCGAGGGGATGGTGGACGGCGGCGCGCCGCTGCGGAGGGCGGATCCGTCATTCCTGGACCTCAAAGCTGAGATCGCGAGGCGGATGATGTCCTCCTGCTCGTTCTGCACCAGGGGATGCAAGGTGGACAGGCTCGCCGGCAAGGCGGGCTACTGCAGGTGCGGCAGCGAGGTGGCGGTTTCCAGCCTCTTCGCGCACATGGGGGAGGAGCCGGAGCTCGTGCCTTCCGGCACTATCTTCACGATGGGCTGCACGATGGCCTGC
>JANHAI010000019.1 GCA_024464205.1 Candidatus Methanomethylicia archaeon | reverse complement strand
TGGCTGCAGCCGGGGTTAAGATCGTGGCCACGGGCCTCGAAGGCGCAGTAGCGGGGGCCCCCATATTCGTAGCAGACTCGGACTCATCACTGAAGGAATTCAGCCAGAAGATCTCGGAGGAGATGGCTGAGCTGAGGTTCACATCTGACGCAGAGGGGGTGGTCGTCAAGGCTGACACGCTCGGCTCCCTAGAGGCTCTGGTCAAGTTCATGAAGGGGCAGGGGATACCTGTGAGGGTATCCGACATCGGTCCGGTCAGCAAGCGCGATCTCATCGAGGCAGCAATTGTCAAGAGGAGCAGGCCCGAGCTGGCGGCGATCGTCGGCTTCAACGTCAAGGTGACCCCAGAGGCAGAGGCCGAGGCAAGGGACAGGGGAATCCCGGTCTTCACTAGCAACGTGATATACCACATAGTCGATGACTACAGAGCTTGGTCAGAGAAGCTCGTGGAGGAGATGAGGACCAAGGAGTTCAGCCAAATTTCGCACCCGGGCGAGGTCAGGATAATCCCCGGCTGCGTCTTCAGGAAGAGCTCGCCGCCAATATTCGGCGTGGAGGTCCTCGCCGGCAAGATCATGCCTGGGTACGTGCTCATGAGGGAAGACCTGCAGCCGCTGGGATCTATAAAGGAGATCCAGGACAGCGGGAAGTCGCTCCAGGAGGCCAAGCGGGGGGACAAGGTCGCCATCTCCATGAAGGGGGATTTCATTGTTGGGAGGCAAGTCCAGGAGGGACAGTCGCTCCTTGTCCAGATACCGGACAACGACCTCGTACTCCTCAAGGAAAAATACAGCGAGATGCTGGACGAATCAGAGCTGGCCATCATAGAAAAGATCATCAAGGCAAGGTGGTCTGCCCTCAAGATATGATCCCCTCGTGGGGCGCCCCCCCAGAGGCTTCTTGACTTCTGGGCCCGCAAAGCGTCCAGGCTGCTGCGAAAGGGATATAAAGTATCTTATGCTTCGTGAAGTTATCAACAATACCCTATTATACGGTGATTGGTTTGGTCGAGTACAAACTTGTGATATCGGACCCGTCAGACGGCAAGTCGAAGACCGTGACCGTCGCTGACGCACAGGCGCAGCAGCTCGTAGGCTTAAAGATAGGCGACAGCATAAACGGCGAGGCGTTCGGCTTCCCTGGCAGGGAGATCATAATCACTGGCGGAAGCGACAAGAGCGGCATCCCGCTCAGGAGCGACCTTCCAGGGGGCTCAAAGAGGAACGTGCTGCTGTCTGGGGGGGTTGGCTACAAGCCAGACGAGGACGGGAGCAGGAAGAGGAAGCTCGTCCGGGGAAGCATGATCACCGAAGACGTCGTTCAGATAAACGCAGTCCTGAAACAAGCCGAGGAGAAAGTGAAAGCGAGTTGAGCGAGGAGAAGAAGCAGCCCGAGTGCAACATAGGCCTCACGGGCCATGTTGACCACGGCAAGACCACCGTGGTCGCCGCGCTTAGCGGCGTCTGGGCTGCCCACCACAGCGAGGAACTGAAGAGAGGGATCACGATCAAGCTCGGCTACGCTGACACCGTATTCCGCAAGTGCCCGGAATGCGCTGAACCAGAATGCTACATGACGCAGCGCATCTGCCCGAGGCACAACATCGAGACGAAGGTCCTTAGGAAGGTCTCGTTCGTTGACGCGCCAGGTCATGAGAGCCTCATGGCAACCATGCTCTCAGGCTCTGCACTGATGGACGGCGCGATGCTGATCATATCCTCCGCAGAGGAGTGCCCGCAGCCCCAGACGAGGGAGCACCTAGTCGCGCTTGAGATCATAGGAGTGAAGAACATCGTCGTCGTCCAGAACAAGATCGACGCCGTGCCAAAAGAGAAGGTCATGGAAAACTACAAGCAGATACTGAACTTCACGAAAGGGACCATAGCTGAGGGCGCGCCGATAGTCCCGATCTCTGCCTTGCACGGCTCGAACATCGATTACCTCATCAAAATGCTGGAGGAGAAGGTGCCAACGCCAAAGAGGGACCCCTCGAAGCCTCCCAGGATGTTCGTGGCGCGGTCATTCGACATCAACAAGCCGGGTACACTCGTCGACAAGATCAGGGGCGGTGTCATAGGGGGATCCCTGATCCAGGGGAGGTTAAGGGTCGGCGAGGAGATAGAGATAAGGCCAGGCTTGAAGGTCGAGCAAGGCGGGAAAGTAACGTATGAGCCGATCATCACTGAGATCTCGAGCCTCATGTCCGGGAGCGCTGTCGCTGAGGAGGTAGGGCCAGGGGGGCTCATAGGCGTGGGGACGACCCTCGATCCGATCCTGACGAAGGCAGACAACCTCGTGGGGAGCGTCGTAGGGAAACCAGGGACGCTGCCTCCGACAAAAACCGAACTCCGCCTGAAAGTCTCCCTTTTGGAGAGGGTGGTCGGGACAAAGGAGATGCAGAAGGTGGAGCACCTGAAGGCACGGGAGAACCTCATGCTTGTAGTGGGATCCTCAGTAACCGTTGGATCAGTGACGGCCGCCTACAAAGACGACGCACAGCTGCTCCTGAAGCGCCCTGTATGCGTTGATGAGGGCTCGCGGGTCGCAATCAGCAGGATGCTGGCAGGCCGGTGGCGGCTGATCGGCTATGGATTTGTTCAGTAAAGATAGGCCTAAAGCGGTCATCCTTGACACCAACATGCTGATCTTCTCAGCGAAGCTGCCCTTCGACATAGCGTACGAGCTAAAGAAGCGCGGCTTCGAAACAATACTCGTGCCGTCATTTGTTGTGTCCGAGCTGGAGTCGATCGCGTCATATGGCCGACCAAAGGAGACCAAATTCGCGAAGCTTGCCCTCGAAATTGCTAAGGGGTTCGATAGGCTCGACGAATCCGCCCCTGGGGGGGAAGTAGACGAGAAGCTGTTCAGCCTTGCGAAGACGGGCAAGTACGTCATAGCCACGGCAGACACGCCGCTGAGGAGGCGCCTTATCAGGGAAGGGCTCGATGTCGTCTACCTCAAGGACGGCCTGCCTGTGATCAGCTGAGCGACGGCGCCTCGAGGCGCCCCCCATTGTTCGGCAACAACAAGTTTTTATAGCGCATTTAACTGCCTAGTCAATAATCATTACTTCTGGTGACTGCAAATGTATAAGCTCCTCCATATGAATGATGTTGTGAGGATCCCGCCGGAGAAATTCGGCGCTCCCTTGGAGCAGGTCGCTTCTGAAGTCCTCAGGGCCAGCTATGAGGGGGTGGTGATGCGGGAGCTTGGGGCGGTCTTGGCAGTCCTCAATGTGGTTGTCTCAAATGTGGGCAAGATACTCCCGGGCGATGGGGCAATATACCACAGGGCTTCATTCGACCTCCTCGTCTATACCCCCATGATACAGGAGGTAGTGGAAGGCGAGGTCGTCGAGGTGACCGACTTTGGTATATTTGTCAGGATAGGCCCAATGGACGGCCTCGTCCACGTCTCCCAGGTGATGGACGACTTTATCACTTACGACGAGAAGAGGGGCGGCCTCATTGGCAAGGAAACGCAGCGCGTCCTCGAGAAGGGCGTGCCAGTCCGTGCAAGGATAATAACGGTGAGCCTGAGCGGCGGGGCGTCGAGGAGTAGCAAGATAGGCATGACGATGAGGCAGCCGTTCCTAGGCGCGCTGAGCTGGATCGAGCAGGATTTAAAGCGCGCAAGCGGCGAGAAGCCATCCGTCGAAAAGCCAAGCGAGAAGGCGGGGGCATGAGATCGTGAGCAGGGATACAGAGGGCCAATCATCCCTCAAGAGAGCGTGCAGGAAGTGCAAGTACATCCTCTCCGAGGACGACGCAAAGTGCCCGGTCTGCGGAAGCAGCGACCTCTCCGAGGAGTGGAGCGGAATTATAATCATCGTAGACCCCTCGGCGCAGCTGGCTGAAGCCATAGGCGCCAAGCGGGCAGGCAGGTACGCTATAAAGGTGCGATGATCCTTGGGCGCCCTGAGGTTGCCAGATAGCCTTAGGGGCGAGTTGTCCAAGCCCTATGGCAGGCTCCTCGAGAAGGGGCCGGAGGAGAACGCAAGGGAGGCCATCGCAATGATTCGCGCCTCCCGCCCAAGAAAAGTCATAATCGTGGGGGACTTCACGCTCTCGACGTTCTCAAAGCAAGGCTTCCTCCCTGACATCGGCATCTTCGACCGAAAGACGAAGCGATCCTCTTTCTCTGAGGAGTTCACCCCCACATCCAAGATAAGCAACCCACAGGGCTGCATATCAGACGAGGCTGCAGCGGCGATAAGGAACGCATTAAACTCGAAGGAAAGGAGCATGATACTGGTCGAGGGCGAGGAGGACCTGCTATCGATACCTTCGATAGCTCTAGCCCCAGTCGGGTCGCTTGTGATATATGGCCTCCCGAACAGGGGGATGGTCGTCATCACCGTTGATACCGGAATGAAGAAAAAAATGAGGGAGCTCCTGGGTCGATTCGAGAGAGTCTGATGTGCGTTCTGCCCCTAGCACCAGCCCCTAAGCTTCATTGCCTTTGTCACGCGCTCAACGGCGCATATGTACGCCGCCATCCTCATTTCAACCTTGTACCTCGTGTATGCGTCGTACACGTTGTTGAAAGCCTTGACCATGAGCTTGTCCAGCTTCTGGACGACCTCCTCATAGGGCCAGTAGTAGTTCTGTAGGTTCTGGACCCACTCGAAGTACGAAGTGCTGACGCCTCCTGCGTTCGCCAATATGTCCGGAACCACCATTATGCCCATCTCATAAAGGATGTTGTCCGCCTTTGGCGTCGTTGGCCCGTTGGCACCCTCGAGGACGAGCCTCGCCTTGATCTTATTCGCGTTCTTTTCTGTGATCTGGTTCTCAAGGGCAGCAGGTATCAATATATCGCACTTTAGCTCGAGCAGCTCCTCGTTAGTGACGTTCGTGGCGCCGGGGAAATCCTGTACGCCGCCTGTGTTCTGTTTGTACTTCATCACCTTCTCTACGCTTAGCCCAGCGGGGTTAAAGATCCCTCCCTTCGAATCGCTGAGCCCGATGATCTTGCACCCGAACTCCTCCATGAACTTCGCACTATAGTACCCGACATTCCCAAACCCCTGCACGACAACGCTAGCTTTCTTGAACTCAATGCCGAGCTTTTTAGCTGCCTCCCGCGCGACAAACGAAAGCCCCCTCCCCGTGGCCTCGCCCCTGCCTTCAGAGCCACCTATCTCGACCGGCTTCCCTGTCACAACGCCTGGCGCATTGTAACCGAGGTACTTGTTATACTCGTCGAGGAACCACGCCATCTCTCGCGGGCTGCTGTTCACGTCAGGCGCTGGAATGTCGAGCTGTGGCCCAACAATGTGCCTTATGGCAGCGAAGTAGCCCCTCGAGAGCCTCTCGAGCTCCCCTAGGCTCATAGATTTCGGATCGCACACGATCCCTCCCTTACCCCCACCGAGAGGGATGCTGGCTACGGCACACTTCCAAGTCATCCAGATGGAGAGCGCCATCACCTCCTCCATCGTGACATTCGGGTGGAACCTCACCCCTCCCTTGAAAGGTCCTAGCGCATCATTGTGCTGGGACCTGAATCCCTTGAATACCTTGACCTTCCCGTTGTCCATCATTACAGGGACATATACGCACAGTACCCTCTTGGGGTACTTGAGTATCTCATGCATGTTGGGGTCAAGTTTTATTATTTCTGCGCATTTATCCAACTGCGCCATCGCCATATCATACGGAGTCTTTTCCATTAGGGCATCACCTTAACCCTTTTTGGTCTCAACTCGTACAAATAACTCTTATTTAACATTTTATTGAAAAATGATAGATTGATGATTTATGGTCGCGTCGACCTCATTGCAGACGCCCATGACACCCGATGCTGCCTCTGATCGCCCCATCTTAACAGGAAAGCTAAAAAAGGAGTGTATCTTTTCTAAAGCCCGAATGGATGTGTTAAGATGTCATCCCAAGATGCCTCGTACCAGATATCTATTATTGAAGACAAGATGAACCCGATCATGGAGAGAAGGGAGCTTAAGATAGAGGTGGCATCGCAGGCTACCCCGAAGAGGGATCTATTGAGGAAATCGATCGCAGCATCGCTCAAAGTGCCAGTCGAGAGGGTATTCGTCAAGAACGTCGTCTCTTCGTTCGGCACGAACGTTGCTATTTGCAAGGCGCATGTCTATGAAAGCGAGGAGAGGGGGAAGGAGATAGAGCCAAAATACATCCAGCTCAGGAACCTCTCGAGGGCAGAACGCAAAGCGGCGATGGCCCCAGCGCCAGCGGAGCAGGGCGCCCAGCAGAAGTAGGTGCATATCGCTTTATAAGCGTCCTCAAATGGTGATATATCATGGTCAAATCATCCGAGCTTTATGAAGCCGACTACGAAAAAGAGACCGCAAAGCCAAAGAACAAGAAATGCTCACGGTGCGGAAGGTTCATGGCTAAGCACATGAAGCCGAACCCAAGGTGGGCCTGTGGCTACTGCGGGTATACCGAGTTCATCAGGCAGTGACGAAGGCTTAACCAAAAATGAGCTCAGTGCAATGCGTGCTGGGCATAGAGAGCACTGCCCATACTTTTGGCTGCGGAATTGTCTCCTCAGACCGTAAAATACTCTCGAACATCAAGTCTGAGTACACTCCGAAGACCGGCGGGATCCACCCGCGGGAAGCCGGCCAACACCACACCGCCGAGGCCCCGAAAGCAATAATGGAATCGCTTAAGGGAGCTGGTCTCAAGATCTCTGACATCAGCGCTGTAGCCTTCTCAGCCGGCCCTGGGCTGGGCCCGTGCCTGAGGACAGGGGCCACAGCCGCGCGCATACTCTCCCTCATTTCAGCGAAGCCCCTTGTCCCAGTGAACCACTGCATAGCGCACATAGAGATCGGGCGGATGGTTACGGGCGAGGAGGACCCGCTCGTGGTGTACGTATCAGGCGGGAACACTATCGTCTCAGCATACTCGGGCGGGAGGTACAGGATCTTCGGGGAGACATTGGACATCGCGCTTGGCAACTGCCTCGATACCTTCGCCAGGTCGGTAGGGCTCGGCCATCCAGGGGTGCCGAAGCTCGAGGCACTCGCTGACGAAGGGAAGGAGTTCGTCCCGCTCCCTTACGTGGTGAAGGGGCAGGACATGTCCTATTCGGGCTTGCTGACGACAGCGATACGGAAGTCGAAGATCTGCGACTTGAGGGATCTGAGCCTAAGCCTCCTCGAGGTCGCATACGGGATGCTCGCCGAGGTGGCAGAAAGGGCGCTTGCCCACACAGAGAAGCCCTCGCTCCTGCTAACGGGGGGCGTGGCGAGGAGCGTTAGGCTTCAGAGGATCCTCAAGTCGGTATGCAGTGAGCACTCGGCGAGGTTTTACGTTGTCCCCCCTGAGCTTGCTGGCGACAACGGAGCCATGATCGCCTGGACAGGCCTCCTCGCGCTCGAGAGGGGCGTCGAGGTTCCGATCGAGAAGAGCCTTGTGAGGCCGAGGTGGAGGCTCGACGAGGTGGAGATACCATGGCGATGATCACGAGGGGGCCTCTCGTGAAGAAGGGTGCTGAGGCCGAGCTGAGGCGCGGAGAGTGGCTTGGCTTCGACGTCATCTTCAAGAAGAGAGTGAGAAAGGAATACAGGAACGCCGCCCTCGATTCCTACATCAGGGGGACGAGGACATCCCTTGAATCCAGGCTCCTCGCTGATGCCCGGGCGTGCATGGTCCCTACCCCTATCGTCTTCTTTGTCGACATGGAAGAGTTCGAGATAGTGATGTCCTACATCCCGGGAGAGCCGCTGAAGAAGCTTATTGACAGCATGGACGATGCAGGGATGCACCTTGCCTTCAGGGAGATCGGCATCTCTGTGGGGAGGCTCCACCACGGAGGGATAGTCCACGGCGATCTGACGACCTCCAACATCATCTCCTCAGGTAGGCGCCTCTACCTGATTGACTTCGGGCTGGGAGAGCATACAACTAGTACGGAGGCAAGGGGCGTTGACATACACCTCATGAGGAGGGCGCTCGAGAGCTCCCACCACTCGAGATCCAAGTCGGCATATGATAGCTTTGTCGAGGGGTACCGCTTGGAGATGGGCGAGGCTGCAGCTGATGTGCTGCTGAGGGTGGAGGAGATAAGGAGGAGGGGGAGATATGTCGAGGGAGGGCGATGAATCGCTATGGGGATTAACAGAGTGATAAGCGGGGGGCGCCAATCCTGATAGGTAAAAGGGAGATACTCTTCGCCACAGGCAACTCTCACAAGGTCGAAGAGGCAAACCGCACCCTCTCCCAGTTCGGCATCTCGCTGAGGATGGCCAATTGCGAGAAGGTTGAGATCCAGGCTGATTCACTCGAGAGGATCGCCGAACATGCGGCAGCCAGCGCAGCCGCGAAGCTCGGTTGCCCGGTCGTCGCTGAGGATTCCGGTCTCTTCATCAAGTCCTTGGGAGGCTTCCCTGGGCCTTACTCGTCGTACGCCTTCAAGACGATAGGCTGCTCGGGGATCCTCAAACTTATGGGAGGGGTCTCCGACAGGAGGGCGGCGTTCAGATGCTCCATAGCGTACGCTGTGCCGGGCAACCCGACGCTCCTCTTCGCGGGGGAGGCTCTGGGCTTCATATCGGACTCGGCGAAGGGGACCCGCGGCTTTGGCTTCGACCCGATCTTCATAAGCAACGAGGGGAGGGGCCTAACCTTTGCAGAGATGGATGCAGAGGCGAAGGGCCGCATATCGCATAGGGGGAAGGCATTCAGGAGCTTCGGCGAGTGGTGCATCCGGTCAGAGTGCAGCACGAAAACTTAAATAATTGTGTTCAATTCTATGGTTTGCTCAGGTGTCTTCATTGAGGAAGAGTAAGACTAAAGGAAGCTCACATTCGATCAGGCCGATCGAGAGCGGAACCCCTAAGTGGGTCAAAGCGTCAGTTGACGAGGCAGAGTCGCTGATCATGGACTTTGCAAAGAAGGGGATCCCGCCATCGCAGATCGGCGTTCTGCTCAGGGATCAGTACGGCATACCGCTCTCCAGGCAGGTCACAGGGAAGAAACTCAACAAGACCCTCGCCGAGAGGGGGTTGGCCCCAAAGCTGCCGGAGGATCTCTTCAACCTCATCAAGCACTCCAGCGCCATAAGGGCTCACATGGAGGAGCACCCTAAGGACATGAGCTCCAAGAGGGGACTGCAGCTCCTGGAATCGAAGATCAACAGGCTGGCGAAGTATTACAAGTCAGCAGGAAAGCTCCCCCGAGATTGGAAGTACTCCCCGGAGAAGTCTTCAATCCTCGTCAGGTAAGCTGATTTGGCGATCTGAGAGGAGGATCTTTCGTGCCCCTCACTGGCGGATCTTTTCATGATCTAGAGAGTAGAGCCTCGGCTGTTGCAAACGAGCTCCTCTCGATCAAGCCGGAAGAGAGTGTCCTGATAATATCGCATCTGGACGCCGATGGCCTCGCCGCAGGGAGCATACTCTTCTCAGCCCTGGTTAGATCCGGCGCCCAGCCCCACCTGAGAATCGTAAAGCAGCTAGAAGGGGAGGTCATCAAAGAGATCTCCGCCATGAAGCCAAAGTACGCCGTCTTCACTGACATGGGGAGCGGTCAGAAGTCGCTCCTCAAGGATCTGGTGGAAACGAAGCCCATAGTGGTCGACCACCACCAGCCCGAGAAATCCGACATGGACCTCTTGGAGGTGAACCCGCACTTGAGCGGCTTCGACGGCTCGAACGATCTATCGGCGGCCGGGACAGCGTACCTTGTCGCAAAGAAGATGGCGGAAAGCAACTCCGACCTCTCGACGCTGGCGATAGTAGGCGCCCTCGGGGACATCCAAGACAAGGGTGAGAGGGGGGCGTTCGTGGGGGTCAACTCAATTATCGCCGAAGAGGCCGTAAAAATGGGGCTGATGACCGTCAAGAAAGGTCTTAGGCTCTACGGCTTCGAGTCACGCCCGCTCGTAAAGTGCATGGAGTATACGATTGAGCCATTCCTGCCTGGGCTGAGCGGCGACGAGGGAGCGTGCTACAAGCTCCTCAAGGGGATCGGCATTGATCCGCGCAGGCAGGACGGGGGCTGGAAGTCAGTCTCGGATCTCACAAAGGACGAGCTGAGGACAGTCATAAACGGCATGATCAAGTACATGATCTCCCAAGGCATGACGAGCAGGGAGGCTGAGAGCATAGTCGGCGCGGTGTACGTCCTGAACAACGAGCTGCCGGAGACGCCGCTCCGCGACGCGCGGGAGTTCGCCTCCTCAATCAACGCATGCGGGCGCCTCGGCAAGTATGGCCTCGGCGTCTCGATCTGCCTCGGCGACCGGGGAAACGCCCTTTCTGAGCTGAAGGAGATCCTCCAAGATTACAGGAAGGCGATATCTGGATACCTGAAGTGGCTCCAGAGCAGCAGCGAAGCGGTGAGGGTGCTGCCCAACGTGCAGGCGATACTCGGGGGCAGCGTAGTGGACGAGAAGATGATAGGTACTCTTGCCTCGATAGCATACTCGTCGAAGCAGTTCACGACCGAGAAGCCCATAATCGCATTCGCAAAGGCGTCAAAAGGGGTCAAGGTTTCGGGGAGGGCGACCCCAGATCTCGTCAGGAGGGGGCTCAACTTGGGAGCCGTCATGAAGGAAGCCTCAGAGAAGCTCGGAGGATCAGGTGGCGGGCACAACATCGCGGCAGGCGCCCAGATACCGGATGGGAAAGAGGCAGAGTTCCTCTCTATAGCCGACGCACTCGTGTCGAAGACCGTAAGCGGTGTTAGGCTTTGAAGTCGGAGATAGTCTTCGTCAGGGAATATGGCGACGCCTCGAAGGCAGCAAAAGTGATGCG
>JANHAI010000018.1 GCA_024464205.1 Candidatus Methanomethylicia archaeon | reverse complement strand
TCCTGGTGGCGGATCACCCAGTCGTCAAGTCAAGGCTCATGGGCGTCGGTCCCCTATCGTACAGCGAGGCATTTGAAGGTGGTGCCGTCGGCCCAGTGGCGCGCGCAAGCAATTGGAAGATCGACGTAAGAGTTGACAACCCGCCCCACGCAATGTACGACCAGAAGGTTATATCATGGCAAGTCATCACGGACGATCACTGCGACACATATGGGAGGACTCTCGTAAGGGTCAAGGAACTCCTCGTCTCGCTCGAGATAATAATGCAGTGCCTTGATCACCTTGCGAAGACTTCTGGAGAGATCAGGGTGAAGCAGAAGGTGATCCCCGTGAACTCTGAGGGGGTTGGCCTGAATGAAGCCCCGCGCGGCGAGCTCGCCTATTTCATGAGAGCCAGCGAATACGATCAGAACCTGCCGCAGGCAATACGCATAAGGACGCCCAGTTACAGGAACAATGCCATAATCCCGAAGATGCTTGTCGGATCAAATCTTGCTGATGTTCCAGTAATCATGGGAAGCACTGACCAATGCCTAGCATGCACTGATAGGGTCGAGATCATCGATGCCAAAGTGGAAACGAAGAAATCGATCTTATGGGATGAACTAGTAGCGCTAAGCAGGAAACGGCGAGGGAGGGAATTTTGATGGCAGACCCCGTCATAACCACCATAGAGATTATACTGATGGTCCCAGTAGCGCTTATTTTGGGTGTCCTGTTCCTGTTCTTATTCCGCAAGCTCAATGCCCGCTTCCAATGGAGGGTCGGTCCGGTGATCAGGATGTACAGCGACCTCGCGCCTTTGATAGGGAAGACGAGGATCTGGCAGCCACTTTACGACATACTCAAGCTCTTCGGTAAAGACACGATAATAACTGATGTGGCCCACAGGAGGCTCTTCGTATACTCGCCGTACTTCTCCCTCCTGTTCGCCATCTCTGCAGCCTTCTTCATACCTTTCCCGGGAATGGAGCTCTTGTCGTCCGTCCCTTACAGCCTCGTAATAGCATCGTACCTGATAATATCCTCGATACTATTCACTATCTTGGGGCCTGTCGCGAGCGGCTCGCCTTGGGGAGCCATCGGCGCCCGCAGGGAAGTCGAGCTCTTCTTGGTTTCCGAGCTTTCGTTCGTCCTCAGCATATTCTCGATTGCTCTCTCTAGCGGGACCCTCGTTATCTCTGAGATAGCTGGCAGAGGGTGGTCCGCCCCTTCCATACTATTGAGCTTGACCTCAGGGCTGCTCCTCTTTGTTGCCATGCTCGGCAAGCTCCACATTAAGCCTTTCGATATGCCTGAGGCGGAAGCCGAGATAGTTGCGGGACCATACACGGAGTACTCGGGGAAGCTCCTTGGCATCTACTTCCTATCCAAGACTTTCCTCACTTATGTGCTGGTTGCTCTGTTCATAGCGCTGATACTGCCTCCAGCATCAACCAGCATATTTTGGTTGCCAGCTTGGGCTTTCGCAGCTATGGTGCTGGTCTTCCTACTTACGGTGGTCCAGGTCCTGAACCCGAGGTACCGGATAAATAATGCACTTTATTGGTACGTGAAGGTAGTGATCCCTGTCGGACTTGTAAGTTTCATAATAGCGTTCTTCATTAGGGTGGTGGCGTAATTTGTCTGTCCCAGCAAAAATCCTGAAGCAGGTGCTCTCTCGATACAGCTCACCGATGACTTTGAAATACCCCTCAGGCGTAGATCCGTCGAAGAAGTACAGCCAGATCCCTGAAGGCCTCAGAGGAGTCCCTGAGAGAGATGCCGAGAAATGCGTAGGTTGCAGGGCGTGTTTCATGGTCTGTTCAGGGCGCGCTACAAGGATCATCGATCTTGGCGATAAGAGGACAGTCTCGATCTTCCTCTTCAGGTGCACTTACTGCGCCCATTGCCAAGAGTCTTGCCCAGAAGAAGCCCTGAAAATGACAAGCAAGTTCGAATTCACGATAGGAGAAAGAGAGGACAAGGGGGCCTATGTGGACACTGATCTAGAGATGCTGAGGTGCAAGTCATGCAACACAGCTTTCCTGCCGAAGAAGATGGAAAAAAGGGTCTTTGAGCGCCTCCAAGAAAAGATGAACCCCCTTGTGAAGGAGGTTGTGCTCTCCGACTACAAAAAGCTTGAGGGCTACTGCCCTGAATGTAGGAGGGCCAGATCAACGAACTTTGACACTCATACGAAGAAATGGCTTTGGCTGGAGGTAAAATGAATGGGCATCATCGACAGAGCGCGGGTTTATTCGCCGTGGCTGTACCATCTGCACTGTGGTGGCTGCAATGGCTGCGATATCGAGACATTGGCTGCCCTGGCGCCGAGGTTCGACGCAGAGCGGTTTGGCATACAGCTCGTCGCCTCGCCTCGACACGCTGACATACTCGTGACCACTGGCTGCGTGCCGAAGCAATTCATACCTATGGTGAAGAGAGTCTACGAGCAGGTTCCAGAACCAAAAGTTGTAGTGGCAATAGGCGGATGTGCATGTGGTGGCAGCCTGTTCTATGAGGAAGAACCGGAAAACTATGCAATACTCGGTTCGCCTGACCTGATGATCCCCGTCGACGTCTACGTGCCTGGCTGCGCGCCAAAGCCTGAACAGATCATAAACGGTATAGTTCAGGGGATTCTGAAACTCGCAGCAAAAGGCTCAAGCCGGAAGAGGCGTGAGGTATAATCGAGAAATGGTCTGTCTTGCGATTCAGCCTTCAGGTCTGAGCAATGATCCAAGAAGGTATAAACAAGATCTAAAGTGGATTTAGTCAGGGAATGAGGCAGCCCAGACGATTTTACTGTGCACGCCATTGTGATGTCAACTCCCAATAACCATTGTTAAAAGGAATGAAACGCCATTTCCTGAAGCCTAGAGGGCAAGCCTCTGCGTAACGATTAATAAAGCCTCCAAAGAAAGGAGAGTAAAGGTGCAAAAGTTGACAGAAGAACCGACAACCTCGTCGCCTAGAACCTTCCGTATTGACGCGGATGTCATGAGGGGGCTTGAGGAGGAAGCCAGGAGACAAGGGGCCACTGTAAATGGCCTAACATGCAGGATCCTACGTAAGTATGTAAAGATCGGAACCAAGCTTGAGCAGTTCAGCATCTTGTCCTTCCCTAAGAATGATCTTCTGCTTATTATGAACTCCGTAACCGATGAAGAATTAGCCCGGCTTGGCCTCCAAATAGGAAAATCATCTGCAAAAGAAATAATGCTCCAGCTTTTCGGAGAACTGTCGATTAATACTTTCAGGCAGTTCCTCTCGCTCTACTTCAGCGGTTATGCAAACTGGGCATCTTTCAGCGAAGAGAGGAGGGGGGATGCCCTCGAGATAAGGATCGGGCACAGTTTGGGCGACAAATGGTCAATATTCCTGAAAAATTACTTGGAAGGCGCAATTACTGAAACCCTCAAAAAGAAACCTGAGTTCAAGTATGTCTCAAGCTACAGCATTATACTTAGCATCACGTATTAGGATCGTGGAGGGTCCTTGGCGGCCCTTTTCTGTGGGCGGACTAAGAATACCCTGCTCCTCGGGGTGTTGTACCTCACATCCTTGGGGTGGGCAAGCTCAAGCCTATAGCTGCCAAGTATGTGGTTGTACACGTCTTCCTCGAGGTTCATCTCCTCGCCCGCTTCAGAGAACCGAATTGTGTACGTGGGCTCGCCTTCTTTCGTCAAGCCTTCGTAAGAGAGGTAAATGTTCTCGCCTTCAATCTTGAATATCGCTATCTTGTATGCTGTGGCACAATCGCTTGTGTCGGGATCGGGCTCATACTTCTTGCAACTGTACCTTGCCAGTATCTCAGCAGCGAAGCTTTTATTTATCTGAATTGGGGTATCGCCAGAGAATAGCTTCAAGTAATATGTCCTTTCCTTTCCGGATCTGTCCATGATCTCAAGTATAAGCGCCATGTCGAACACGCCTGATAAAGGGGTGGTGTCAGCCCCTTCCCTTCTTCGAGACCTTCCCCCATAGACCAACGGTCTTGTCAACAAGATCTGCAATACGCTGTTTGATCTTTTGGTTCTTCAAGCTCATGCCCTCAAAGTCCTCGTCAGTGGCATGGACGGACCTTGGGTTCGAAACAACCCTGAAATAGTTCATCAAATCTTGCAGCTGACCGTGGACTTGGAGGAAGCTTATGTTGCTCCCTGCCTTGATTATGAAACCTGCTGCACTGCCCTCTAGGACCTTATAATCAACGAACTCGAAGAGGTTCTTTATCGCGGATGCCATGCAGCCATTGTATACTGGGCTGCCAATAATGAATACGTCTGTCTCCTCGACTTCCTTAACAAGCGCGAGCACTCGCTCGTCGTAATCGGCCTCGAAGCCTTCAAAAGCTGGAAGCTTCTCCTTGCCTAGATCGAGATATTTTACCTGATGGCAGCCACTCCTTGCATACTCGAATGCTATATCCGTGAGCACTCTTGTAAGGGAGTTCTTGCGCAGGCTTCCACATATCACCGTAATTTTCATGAGCTGCAGCCACCCCGTTTTGAAGGACGCCTCTCAACAAATCGGAATCGAAAACATCGGATTGGCCCGCTCTGCCCTTAAACTCCTAATGTCTTTAAAGATTTGAGGAGGTTCTCAACTTCCTGCATGCTCATCTCAGCCTCCTGCTTCTGAGGGGGCTCTTCCTGCAAGGCCTTCTTGCCCTCTTCGATCTGAGCGACCGGAGCTGGGGTCGGCAATGGCTGTGGCTGAGAAAATGCTATTTCTCCAACTATCCTTCCCTTCATGCCTTTGATCTCGATTGGCTGGTCTATCTCGATCCTCAGCCTGGCCTCAAAACATCCGCTCTCTATCTGTTTTTTTATGTGCTTGTAAATCGCATCCTCAAGGCTCTGTCTCAATTCCTCACTCATCTTCATCTTCTCATAGGAGAATTCAATTCCAGAGTATAAAAGCTTGGTTGGTTCGAAAATTGTAAGCACTAGGCAATAACCCTTATCAAGAACAAACCCTCCATCAATCCAATGTGGAGCTCGAGATGTCGAAATATGATTCTTTGGGAGTTGACGTCGAGAAGAAGGGGATAGAGCCCCTCAAGGAAATTATCGATGATCTCTTCCCCGGATCGTTCTGCTCGATAGTTCAGGACCCCCATGACCCCTCGCAAGGGATGGTGCTTCATGAGGATGGAGCCGGGAGCAAGCCGATTCTGTCCTACATATGCTACAAGGAGACTGGCGACGAAAGTTGGTTCGAGCCACTGGCTCAAGACGTCATCGCCATGAACATCGACGACGTCATTTGCGTTGGGGCTATGCCGGTTGTCTTCTCGGACTACATCGCTTTGAACTCCGTCAGGATCAAGAAGAGTGTGCTCGCGAAAAGCCTAAGCAGGGGGTTCGTCAAATCCCTAGGGCTACTCAAGCAGCTCTCTCTACCCCTCATCTTCGCTGGAGGAGAGACCGCTGACTTGCCTGACATAGTAAACACCTTCGACATATCAGGGAGCGTATTTGCTCGGGTGCAGCTCAAGAAGGTCATAACAGGGATGGAGATCGCTCCAGGGGACATCATCGTCGGGCTAAGGAGTGGAGGCAGGGCAAATTATGAGGAGAAAGAGAACAGCGGCATAATGTGCAACGGAATAAGCCTAGTCAGGCACAGCCTCCTAAGCAAGCAATATCTGAAGAAGTATCCTGAGATTGGGTGCCCTGCCATCAAAGGCTATTTTGGTAGGTTCACGATAGACGCATCGCCACCGGAATTAGGAATGAGCATAGGTGAAGCTGTGCTCTCACCAACGAGGATTTACCTACCAGTAGCCGTTGAAATCCTCAAGAGGGTAGTCCCCAAGGCAATTGTTCATAATACTGGCGGCGGCCTCACGAAATGCATGCGGCTTGGAAGAAACATAAAGTACATCAAAGATTCGTTGCCTGAGCCTGACCCAATCTTCAGCCTAATCCAGAGGGAGAGCAGGGAGGATCCCTGGCAGATGTGCAGAGAGTTCAATATGGGGATTGGCCTCGAAGTAGTGGTGAAGAAAGGGGACGAGGAGGAAGTGATCCGCTCGTCAGAGAAGTTCGGGATTCAGGCGCAGGTCATAGGACGGTGCGAGCGATCTGCTGCTGGGAATGCCGCGATCATCAGGACGATGAAAGGCGTCTTCATCTACCAATAACTTTTTGCTTGGACGCTATTGGCAGAGTACATTTTTTAAGGAATGGCGATCAATTGCGAATGTCCGGTGAAACGCGATGGCACTATCAGATATGCTTGATTCCATCCCGACTTCAGGGATAAGACGACTTTTTGAGTTGGCTGGCAGATACTCTGATGCCCTCTCCCTTGGCATCGGAGAGCCAGACTTTGATACGCCAGAACACATAAAGGAATACGCCAAGGAAGCCCTTGACGCAGGCATCACTCATTATACTCCTAATGTTGGCCTCCCCATATTGTTGGAAGCCATCTCGCAAAAACTCAAGAGGGAAAATGGGATCGACGCTGACCCTGCCTCAAATATAATGGTTACGGTGGGCGGAAACCAGGCCTTCCTCCTCGCCATCTCGACCTTCCTAAGACAAGGCGATGAAGTGATAATCCCATCGCCACACTTCGTGACCCACAGCGCGTCGGTTCAATTGGCTGGCGGGGTTCCAGTGGAGGTGCCATGCTATGCAGAATTTGGCTATCGTCCGCGAACAGAGGATCTTGGTAAAGCGATAACGCCAAGGACAAGGTGCATAATAATCAATTCGCCGAACAACCCTACTGGGTCTGTTCTCGGTAAAGGCGACCTAGAGGAGATCGCTGACCTTGCAGTCGACCACGACCTGAAAGTGATATCGGACGAGGTCTATGAAACGCTCATATACGATGGATTGAGGCACGAGAGCATTGGGGCTCTCAATGGAATGGAATCCAAGACAATCACGGTAAACAGCTTCTCAAAGGCTTACGCCATGACGGGGTGGAGGCTTGGCTACGTGGTTGCAGATAAAGATACGATCTCGAAAATGGCAAAGTTCCAGATGTACCTCGCCGCATGCCCAGTATCATTTGCACAGTATGCTGCCGCAAAGGCGATCAACGACGAACGTAGCAGGTCACACATAGAAACGATGAGATCTGAATACCAGAGGAGGAGGGACTACATCTCCTCTCGGCTTGACGCCATAGACGGGATCGAAGTCACAAAACCTTCAGGTGCCTTCTACATATTCCCTGAGGTGGTTGGGAAGGACGATCTTGAGTTCTCGGAATCACTTCTCAAAAACAAACACGTTGCAGTCGTCCCAGGATCCACGTTTGGTAAGGCAGGAAAGGGTCATATCCGATGCGCCTACACTCTGCCGATACCGGCGCTCGAGAAGGCTATGAATCGCCTTGAGGATTTCATGAGGGCTTGAGCTGAGGTCACCAGGATCCATTTTTTGCCTGCGCGACCGTAAGCCCTAAAAAAGGGAAATTGGCTTGTAATACATTCGGAGGGCTGCCATTTGGCAGACATCTTTAGTACTATAAATGAGAGGACGATGGTAAGGAAGTTTACGGATAAGGCGATAAGCGAAAAGGAGAAGAGAGCGATCATCGAGGCTGGCATAAGGGCGCCAACTGCTGGCGGGAATGAGCAATGGGAGTTCCGCCTCATTGAAACTCCAAAATTAAAAGAAGATCTCAGAGGACTTCTGATCAAGGCGCAAAAGGCATATTTCACAAGGATGCTCCATAAGCCTTGGACTGAGGAAGCTGTGAAAAACTGGTTTGGGAAGATGGGGGATGACATTTACAAGGCCCCGTTATATGTTGCCGTTCTAGTCGATCTTAGGGAAAGGGCCTATACCATACCTGATGTTGAGGCGCTATGGGCACAGCAGAGCGCAGCTGCAGCAATTGAGAATATGCTCCTGGCAGCATGGGCGTTGGGCATAGGCGGGTGTTGGTTCGGCGTCCCTCTCCTCATGGAAAAGGAGTTCAGGGAATTGCTCCGTCTAGAGGAAGGCTTGAAGATCGCAGCCATATTAGCATTTGGATACCCAAAGGAAAAAGCCACGCCAAAGATCAGGAAAAAGCGATACGAAGATGTCGTCAAGCAACTCTGAACCCTAGCCGTCAGACATGAATGTTGAAGACCAGTTCGGAAATGCCGATGCTGTACTCCGCGATTCTTTTTATACTGTCGATTATTATTATCGACGAACTCAGCGTCTTTGCTGAGTAGTTTCCGTTGATTATTTGCCTCATAAGGTCTTCGCAGACCATTATGTTTTTCCTTGCCTCATGGATTGCCCTATTGGCCTCTTGTAGGCTACCAGTTTGGAGGCAATTCACAGCCCTTATAAACACATTCCCGCTTACCTCGAGCGCCATGATCATTGCACTAATCGTCTGCTTCTGGAGCTCATCCATGCTCTCTATATACTTATCGGCGATCCTGTAAACATGATCTGCGACGCGCTCGATATGCCTGAAAGCAAGCCTATATTCGAGGCAATTTGAAGGGGATTTGAGCCCAAAGTCCTTTAATGACCTTTGCCCCTCCATTATGTTAGTGAGCCATCTGCTGCTCATGAAAAAGAGCTTATCTACATCATCATCCCGCTCCAACACATCCTTCAAGACATTGATATCCCCTTTCATGACCGCCTTCGCAACATCTGAGAGCATGTCGTTTGCAATTGACGCCATCCTTATCAGTATTTTACTGAGCGGGAACTCATCAGGCTTGAGGAGGATCTGGATCGTTATGTAGTTGACCGACTCCTCTACTATCTCGCCACCCGCCATTTTGTATTTTATCATTCTGCGAATCTTTTCGCGTGCAGCCGGCTCAAGACTGACGCCCGAAAGGTCCAACTTAATAATATCATAGTTCGAGATGTATGCTGCAAGAGCCTTGCGTACGATGTAGCCTGCATCAGCGTCTTTTGAATCAATCGTTATCTCTCTCTCTTTTCTCTCGGTCTTGAGACTCTCAAAGGTCGATATCTTCAAGCTGCCGTCCCCGAGCTCATCTATGTTTAGCTCGGTCTTTGCTGCAACGCTGTTCTTCTTGACCCAGCTGTGAGGCAATGAAACCGTAAACGTACTCTTCCCTACTTTCTGTACCCTTCTCGTTCCCATTCCCCAATCCCCGCTCAGGACAGCATATACTTTATCGTATATACTGTTTTTTATTGCATATATATTATTTACAAATGATATATATTCTTATCCTTTTATTGTCGCCTCAGTGACAATTATTATGAAGAAATCTACTGCAGGGATATCGAAACTTTCCATCATCGTAGTTGCTATAGTAGCTCTTGGTGCTATCGGCGCTATATATTACATGACAATGCCCCAGGGCGACCTTCCCGCCTCAATAACCGCTGGAGGCGCCTCCTTTCCCTACCCTATAATGACAAAATGGATCTCTGAATATAATAAACTCCACCCGTCTATTCAGATAACTTACCAGTCTGTAGGCAGCGGCGCAGGTCTCAATGGTCTTTTTGCGAAGACTTTCGCTTTTGCAGGTTCTGACGCTCCATTAACCGATAGCCAGATGGCAGAGCAGCCGGGTGTAATCACAATCCCAGAATCTGGGGGAGGAATTGTAATCGCCTACAACGTAACTGGCATTACAGCAGGTCTAAACTTGACTGCAGATATTATAGCCAATATATTCCAAGGGAATATCACAAAGTGGAATGATCCCGCCATAACCGCCATCAACCCTGGCAAGGTATTACCAAATGCTGACATAGTCACCGTCCACCGCCAAGACTCAAGCGGAACCACCTTTGGGTTCACCGACTACCTGACGCGTGCCAGCAGTGCATGGAAGCTTGGGACTGGTAAGACTGTGAATTGGCCAACTGGATTAGGCGCAAATGGAAACAGCGGCGTAGCATCAGTTATACAAAACACTCCTAACAGTGTTGGTTATCTTGAGTTCTTCTATGCCCACAATAACTCTATCCCATACGCAAATGTCAAAAACAAGGACGGATATTTCATTACTCCATCTCTGACAAGCATATCCTTGGCCCTGAAGGCTGCTGCCCCAGTGATTGCTAACGACATCCGCGCATCCGTGGCTAACATGCCAGGAAAAGACGTCTACCCGATCTCTGTCTTCACATACATAATGGTTTACAAGAACATGTCATACATGGATCAGGCGACAGCTCAGGGTGTTGCCCGCTTCCTCTGGTGGGTCGTTCATGATGGTCAGAACTACTCCGAATCTTTGCTGTATCCAAAACTGCCAAGCGAGGTTGTTACCATAGCCGAGAATGCGCTCAAACAACTACAGTACAATGGAAAGCCATTGCTCTAGTGACCCAAGCTAGTGAACAAAATGTCCAAAAAAACCCCTTTTTTTAATGATGTTAAGGATAATTTATTCAAGTATTTAGTTATAGGCTGTTCGTTACTCGTTGTTGTACTCTTTTCACTCATCTTCATATTATTGGTGCAGAGGTCATTGCCGGCCCTTTCTGAGAACGGGATAAACACTTTAATTGGGTCCGTATGGGACGTCAACAACTTGGTGTTCGGCGCCCTGCCAGCGATTATGGGCACGCTGGTATCTGCTTTGTTTGCGACAGCCATCGCTGTACCAATCAGCCTCGGCATCGCCATATTCTTTACGGAATATGCTCCCGATCGTGCTCGTTTCGCACTCTCGGTCTTCATCGATTTGCTGGGCGCAATCCCGAGCGTAATATACGGCATATGGGGGCTATGGATAATTTCCCCCCTCATAAAGAACTACGTCCAACAGCCGATAGTCGATTATATAGGGTTCATACCGTTGTTTGCGGGCCCCGCGTAT
>JANHAI010000207.1 GCA_024464205.1 Candidatus Methanomethylicia archaeon | reverse complement strand
ATAACAAAGGGGAAGGGCTTCGCGGGCGCCGTCAAGAGGTTCGGGGTCAAGATCCAGCCGAACTGGCACAAGCACAGGAAGGGGAAGAGGGTGGTTGCATCAATCAGCCCCTCGAAGCCCCACATGATGTTCACAATACCGCGCCCAGGCAAGATGGG
The DNA here is from genome assembly GCA_024464205.1 of Candidatus Methanomethylicia archaeon. Classification (GTDB taxonomy): domain Archaea; phylum Thermoproteota; class Methanomethylicia; order Methanomethylicales; family Methanomethylicaceae; genus Methanomethylicus. The sequence goes on along the minus strand of JANHAI010000207.1, from coordinate 1,953 downwards.
CTTCCACCAGAGGACCGAGTACAACAAGAGGATCCTCAAGATAGGCGACAACCCGTCAGAGATCAACTTCGTAGGGGGGCTGCTACACTACGGCCTCCTGAAGAACGGCTACGCGCTCATTGAGGGGACGCTGCCGGGTCCAGCGAAGCGACTGATCAGGATCCGCGCACCCGTAAGGCTCAAGAAAGCGAAGATCGAGGCGCCGAAGATAGTGGCTGTGAGCACCGCCTCGAAGCAGGGGGCATAAGCGATGCCGTCTACTACCACTGCAGGCGCAGAGCTTAAGATCAGCGTTCCAGTAAGAGCCGTCGACGGCTCCGTCAAGGGGGAGGTTCCCCTCCCGTCCGTATTCTCCACCGAGCTGAGGCGGGACCTCATACGCAGGGCAGTGATCTCGTCCCAGACCGCGAGGATACAGCCGCACACTAACGATCCAATGGCGGGAAAGAGGACCAGCGCCATGAGCCTCGGAGTGGGCCTCGACCTGGCAAGGGTGCCCAGGGTCAAGGGTGAGCACAACCCCGCATCAGGGCAGGGCGCCTTTGTCCCTAATGTGATAGGAGGAAGGGCAGCATTCCCAACAAGGCTAGAGAAGATTTGGCACGAGGAGATAAACAGCAAGGAACGCCGCCTCGCACTGAGGTCCGCCATAGCCGCGACCGCAAACCAGGGACTGGTCGCAGCGAGGGGGCACATCCTCCCGGATGGCGCGTCGCTGCCGTTCGTGGTCTCCGACGAGCTTAAGGGCTTGAAGAAGGCCTCCGAGTTCAGGGAATTCCTCAAGAGCCTCTCGCTCTATCAGGACGCAGAGAGGGCAAAAGAGGGCGTCAAGGAAAGGGCAGGGCGCGGCAAGAGTAGGGGGAGGCGCTGGATAAGGCCAAAGTCGATTCTCCTTGTGGCCGACGAGCTCAATCCGCCCCTGAGGCTCGCGGCGAGGAACTTCACGGGTATCGAGTTCGCAGAAGTCTCCTCCCTCAATGTAGAGAGGCTGGCACCTGGCGGCCACCCTGGAAGGCTGACCGTCTGGACTGAATCAGCCCTGAAGAAGCTTGACGAGATCTATGGCTAATGTGGTGATTTGGATGGAACTCAGCGAGATCATAATAAGGCCCGTGTCATCAGAATCAGCTCTCGAAAGGATCGAGAAAGAGAACAAGCTCACCTTCATAGTGAGCCCAAAGGCGAACAAGGACGTCATAAAGGCAGCAGTCGAGAAGCTTTATGGCGTCAAAGTCAAGTCCGTCAATACCCAGATAACGGCGAAGGCCGAGAAGAAGGCAACAGTCGTCCTGGAGAAGGAGTTCAACGCCACCGAACTCGCGACGAAGATAGGCATGCTGTGATTGTGTTGAATGGGGTGTAACAGATGGGAAAGAAGCAGAATTTACAGAGGAGGGGTCGTGGAGGCGCCGTATTCAAGTCGCCGTCATGGAGGCGCATCGGCAAGGTCAGGTACCCCCCAGTAATGGAAGATGAGAAGACAGGCTCAGTCGAGTTCATAGTGAACGACATAGTGCATGATAGGGGCAGGGGTGCCCCCGTGATAATCGCAAAGAGCAGGGGAGGCGTCACATCGATGATGATCGCGCCGGAGGGCACCTATGTCGGGCAGAGGATCTTCTATGGCGCAGCCGCCTCAATAAACGCAGGCAACGTCTTGCCGCTCGAGAAGATCCCAGAGGGCACTATAATCTTCAATATCGAGGGGAGGGCAGGCGATGGCGGCAAGTTTGTGCGATCAGCGGGGGGCTACGCGACGCTCGTTTCCCACACCCCGACCAAAGTGCTCTGCCAGTTCCCATCAGGCACGATCAGGCCATTCGACCTAGCATGCAGGGCAACTATAGGAATAGCTGCTGCAGGAGGGATGGTGGAGAAGCCGATGCTCAAGGCAGGAACGAGCTTCCACAAGTACAGGGCAACCTCCGTGAAATACCCGAGCGTGAGGGGCAA
>JANHAI010000206.1 GCA_024464205.1 Candidatus Methanomethylicia archaeon | reverse complement strand
GCCAACCTACACCACTATTCGCTCGAGGCAGAGGTCGTCCGCGGTGACGCCAAGAGCTTGCCGTTCAGTCGCCTCGATGCAGTGGCAACGGATCCTCCTTATGGGAGGGGGACTTGGACAGGAGGCCAGGATGTCAGGGGTCTGCTCTCCAGGTTCCTCCAGAATGCAGGCGATTCGCTGAAGGCGGGGGGCAAGATCTGCACCGCTGCCCCCCGAGAGCTTAACCCCTCGGAGCTTGCCTGGAAGGCCGGGCTGACTGTCCTTGAGGAGCACAGCATGCGAGTCCATAAATCCCTGACGAGATCAGTAATAGTGGCAAAGAGGGACTGAGATGAAAGCTACCTTCCTTGGCACGTCAGCAGGCTTCCCGACGCCTGAGAGGAATGTGCCGGCCCTGCTTTTGGAGTGCGAGGGCGAGTACCTCCTTTTTGACTGCGGGGAGGGGACGCAGAGGCAGATGATGCTCGCGGGGATGAGCCTCTGCAGGAAGATGAAGATCTTCATAACCCACATGCACGGCGATCACCTTTTTGGCCTTCCAGGCATGATACAGACGATGAACTTGCTCAACAGGCCCCACAAGCTGGAGGTTTATGGACCTCCGGGGATAGGAGGGTTCATCATGGAGGCGGCCTCATCGACGCTCTCCGAACCGTCATTTGAGCTCTCTGTGAACGAAGTTCATGAAGGCGAGATCGCCCGTGGCAAGGGCTACAGGGTGCTAGGCGTTTGGGCAGATCATTCCATCCCCGACATGGCTTTCAAGGTAATATTTGGGAGGGGGGTTGGTAAATTTGACGTCAGGAAGGCGGAGAGGCTCGGAGTTCCTGAGGGTCCAATTCGTGGCGAGTTGAAATCTGGGAGGGAAGGCACTCTTGCTGACGGGAGAGTCATCCGGCCCGAGATGGTCCTCGGGAAGCCGTCGGTTGAGAGGTCATTGGTTTACACCGGAGATACGAGGCCTACGCAGAGCGTTGAGAGGTTCGCTGCAGGGACAGATCTCCTCGTACATGAGGCCACTTTCTCTGAGGACCTGGTGGAGCGCGCAATCGGGGTGGGCCACTCAACCGCGATCGGAGCCGCTGAGATCGCCAAGAGGGCGCGAGCAAAGAGGCTGATCCTGACTCATGTAAGCGCCAGGTACCCTGACGCCAGATTGCTTGTCGACGAGGCTAGGACGGTTTTCCCCAATGCGGATCTTGCTGAAGATTTCGCTTCCTATGAGCTGAAGACCTGATTTGCCTTCTCGAGGCATTTGAGCGCATCCCTCAGTGAGAGGGATTCTACTGCTGCCGTCATGGTTCTGAAAGAGAGCATGCTGCTCAACCACCCCCAATCTGCTGTGCCCTGCCCAATCACGAGGTGCTGATCTTCTTCTCCCATGTTGTCGTGGAGGTGGACGTGCACTATCTTGTGCCTATATCGATCTACAAACGCCTTAACAAGGGAGTGCGTGTTTGCGTGGCCGATGTCCAGCGCTATCTTGAAGCCCAAGCCCTCCTCCTCGGCCCTCTCGAATTCGTCAATCCTCTGCATGAAGGCGGAGGTCCTGGCTGGCATGTTCTCAAGCCCAGCGGTCACCCCCAAATCCTCGGCAAAAGAGAGGATACTCTTCAGCGATCGTATGTTGGCGCTCCAATGTGTGCCTGGGTAGTAATCATCGAGCATCGAACTGGAGCCGGGATGCACAACAGCCACCTGCGCCCCAATTTCGGACGCGTTGCTGATCGACTTTTTTATTATCCTTACGGAGAGGTCCCTTAGCTTTTCGTTCGCTGACGAAATATTGACCCCCACGAAAGGGGTGTGGACTGTGAAAACGATTCCCAGGGCAGACTTGATCTCCCGGATCTGGCTTATCCTCTCTTTGGTGAGCGAATCCCGCCAGTCATCGACCAGCTCAATCAGTGGAGGGGCCACTTCACAGTAGCTGCTCAGTTCCTTGAAGGTCTTTCCGAACGTGCATAATGTCGAAATTCCGATGGGCATGATTCATCGACGGAGCTGCCGTCAACAGTCCTACTTGAAAGCCAATCTATAAGAGACTTCGGGTCGCCCAGCTCAACTGTGAATGTTATAGGGCCTAAAGGGGATTCTCCCTCGGGCGCGCAGAA
>JANHAI010000205.1 GCA_024464205.1 Candidatus Methanomethylicia archaeon | reverse complement strand
CCTGGGCAACTTGGGGATTGGGTCTTGAGGGCTGCACAGATATCAGAATAATGGCCTTCAGCTTATCCCCTGTATCCATCTCAAGAGTGAATTTTTTTATGATACCTTCACTCAGCATCCTTTCCACCCGCTTCCTCACTGCAGCCTCAGACAAGTCGACCTCTTGGGCAATTTTCGTGAACGTCGTCCTGGAGTTCTCTTTGAGCATTGCCAATATTTTCCGGTCCACTTCGTCAGTTTTGCGCAAGACAGATCTCCCCACTCATGGCTTTCAATATCGTGCAGCAGCACTTATGGTAATGCTTCCCCATGTCCCTTAATAAGCCCCACGCCTCTTTCCTCGAAAAGATAATATTTATTATGCAGGTCCTTGAAGATGACCTTGGAAATGAAGCAGCTTGATCTATGTTGGTTTTTCCAAAAATGGGTTGATTCGGAGGAATCTCGTTGAGCTCTGAAGGAACTGCATCATCAGGCTTGCCAGACCAGTCCCACGATTGGCGCCGAACTTCGAGCATCGAGATCAGTATTCCTCCTGATCAGATCGGCCCCTTAATCGACTTCATAATCAATATACTCGAGCGCAACACTTACCTTTCGCAACTATCTAAGTCCTCGGTTGAAGGGGGGGCTCTATTACAGTACAGGCTTACATCACAGGAAGGCGAGATCCTGGATGTAGCCGTCAAATTTCAGCAAGACCGAGTCTACCTTTACTATGCGCCTTACCCTCCAGACTCGATCAAGGAGAAAGACTATCAGTCGCTCGACATGGAAATGGAGACGCTCATACGCTCTTATTTCCAAGACCAGAGCAAGGCCTCGCTTTACCTCGTCTTCTCTCCAAAGATGAACCTCCTTCCTGCGAGCAAGGAAAAGGGGCTAAAGAAATTATTGGCATCAGTTGTCTTTGGGAACATGCTCTACTTCTTCATAATGATACTCTTCATCGGGATAGTTCTCTACCAATTCTTCTTGGAATACACGCCGCTGATACTTGTTTCGATAATGTTCATAATCGTCCTCTTCGCGAACAAGCTGATCGCTGCGAGGGGCGAATTCGACATCACATCCGAAAACCCGTCGATCCATATCGCAGAACTGAGGATGAAGAGGAACGAGTTCAACCAAGTGATCAAGAGCTGCATGCCAAAAATTGGCGAGATAAAGAAAAGGATATACGACTCAACACTTGCGCTCGGGAATGAGCTTGATGAGCAGACCATAATCAGGGCGCTGAACGAGTTCGGATCAGTCTGCACGCCAGAGTTCGTAAAGATAAAGACAGTCAACGTCTATAACATCGTCAAGGATCTCTCTAAAAAATTCAATTTCAAGGAGCCTCGGATCACGCTTCTGAACGTCCTGCCGCCTAACGCTGCAGCGACTGGCGTATCCCCTAGCAGGGCCACAGTCCTTGTAACCAGCGGTTTGATTGCAAGCATGGACGATAGCGAGATAATGGGCGTTTTGGCGCACGAGTTCAGCCATGTAAAAGCAAGGGACCCCCTCGTCCTACTTATCTTGGCAACGATCGAATACTTTACGCGGGTCTATATCTTCGGCAACTACTTCATCAACTTCGGTCTCCTAGCGCTCTTTGCATACATGTTCTTCTCCTTCACAGTCCTGTTCTTCATAGCCAAATTCCTGGAGGCTAGGGCGGATCTTGACGCAGCGGTCTATACAGGGCAGCCTAGAGCCTTGGCATCCTCGCTTAGGAAATTAGGCCTCTGGAAGTACCAGTCAAGGGCTTACGAGATAGTGAACTCAACCGAGTGGCTGAAGTGGGACACGCACCCGCCACTCTATTATCGGATAAGGACGCTCGAGAAAGAAGGGATCCAAAACACAAAACATACTTTCATTACGGCTGCAAAAGGATGCGTCCGCGGCTTCATAGACTCTCTGAAGGGAAAATGAGGGAGAATTGAGGAGGCTTTCCAGGTGGAAAGGAAGCCAAAACGTATTCTTGTCCTAATTAGCGCCCCAAAGCTGACGCATCTTTGCCACCAGAAGGGGTTAATGTCGCGCCTCAAAACGATAAATTTGCCAATTCCAACCGACAACTTGGAATTCGAAAAGAAATACCTAGAAGCCCTCAGGGGCTACTCTGGTAAGGCGAATAAGGTTTT
>JANHAI010000204.1 GCA_024464205.1 Candidatus Methanomethylicia archaeon | reverse complement strand
GGAGCCTCAAGCGCCCTCTGGGGAGTCTAAGGAAGCGCAGCCCTCACAAGTTCCGTATGCAAATGTAGCAGCGCAGCCGACAGAAGAGAACAAGGACACCCAGTCAAAAGAGAAACCGCCGTTCCCTCCTTTCTAACATCGAGTATTTTTGCCAAAAATGAAGAAATGACGTGCTGATTCTAACCTACCCTGCAACAAGGAAGAAGAATATCGCGAGGTTTATCAGCATCATCGCAACGGAGTGCTTGAAGCCGCTAGCGATATAGCCCTCCCCGAGCTTTCCAGCGACCAGCCCTGAGAAGAACGCCTGTATGAAGCCCATATAGTAAAATATTCTCCTGTAGGTCAGGTAGTCCGCTTGGGGCGTGAATATGACCGTCCCCAGTCCGATCATCGGGTAGAAGAACTGGTTCAGGAGTATGATGACCGTGGACATAAAGACTGCGAATGCTATGTAGACGATTACGATGTAGGTCCTCATAGTGGCCTTCCGCTCATTGTTTAGCCCCTCTATCTGCCTCAGGTAACTCGCTAGGCTCCTTATGATCTTGGCGACATCGCCACCTGACTTCGTCGTCTCAACAATGATTCCCGAGGCGCGCTTGACCATCTTAGAATCCATGCGCTGGGCGAACCGCTCAAACCCCTCCTCTATGGTGCCGCCGAGCTTGACATGTGAAAGGATCCTCCTCAGCTCCTCCGTGATCCTCCCATAATCCTTCATCGCTGATGCCTCGAGGGCCCTCAGGAACGTGAGGCCTGTGAGCTGCCCCTCTGCGATGTCCTCCAGCATTTCGGGTATCCTCTTCTCGACGGACGACCTCCACCTGTTCTCTAGAACGCTCAGTATAGCGAAGGGGAGGATCCCCACAGTGAATGCAATCGTGAATATGTAGTCGGCCAAGACGGGGTTCGAGAAATATATGAGGACCCCGAAGAGCCCGATCGCGACCCCGGCTGCGCCTTCCGCGGCGTAGATGTAGTATTTTTTCCGCTTCTCCATGAATGGCATCTTTGCCTCACTCCTCCCTAGGGACAGACGTGTCGATGATCAGCAGCATTAGCGCGGAAACGGCTGGTATCATCACGAAGGTGACGACATACATCCAAAGCAGGGAATCGATCCCCCCGCTGTTTATGAACGACATCGTGGCAAGCATCACCACAATTATGAGGGGCAGGACGACACCCATTGATATGTAGATCTCAGCGGTGACGCCTAGACCGTCCAGCTGCTTCTTAAGGTTCGTCCTCCTGTCGCGCATGAATATCTTACCCTGCATGTGGAGGTACCTCCTGAGGTCACCTCCCATGCTCCCAACTGCGAGTATGCCCTTCATCAGGTCTGAGAACTTCCTTGATGGCGTCTCCTTAATCCTCTTTCCGAGGGCGGTGTAAAAGTCCTCCCCGAAGATGTCTATGCCCTTCACGACCTCAGCTACCTCGTCCTTGACGACCATGTCAACGTCCGCCTTAAGGATGCTCTTGAAGATCCTCTCCGGCGTGACCTCGGCGCCCGCAAGGATGGCCATGTACTGGGCAGCAAAGTTGATCGCGCTGTCGATTGCGCTCCTCCTCCTCTTGGCGGCGTAAGCTGGATACATATACATAACGGTGAATGTGACTGCCGTTATCAGCGCTGTCAGGCCCAATGCTGTCTCGAGGGCAGAGAACAGAGGGTACCATCTCAGGAAGATAGGTATTGTCACGACAGCTGAAATGATGAAGCTCAGTATAGTGACTAGGAGCGCCTTGCTCATATACCTCTCGGCGGTGGTCCTCATCAAGGCGCGCCTGAGGTCGTTGTCCATGTCCTTGATGAGCGGCTTCATGCGCCCAATGTATTTCCCGAAGATATTATAGGCGAAAAGCGAAAGATCAGGCAGCTGCATGCCCTTCTTGCCCTTTGCCTTTTCCTTTGTCTTGTCCTTGCCCTTCCCCTTCTTCTCCGGCTTTGGCTCTGGCTTAGGCATTTCAACCTTTTTCTCTGGCTCAGGGGCAGGGGCTTTTGCCGGCTTGTCGACTTTGCTCTCCTTTGCACCTTTCTTGATCTTGAGCGCTTTCATACGCTCTCCACCATCGCTCTCCTGAAGATCCTCTCAGGATCCGCGTAGTACTCCCTGAGCATGGCGCCAATCT
>JANHAI010000203.1 GCA_024464205.1 Candidatus Methanomethylicia archaeon | reverse complement strand
ACCTCGACGCCGTCGTGGCGCATTATAGACTCCAATCCTCTCCTTGACCGCTCGACTATCCCGTCCTTCCACGACTGCACTCTCTTGAAGTCGACCGCCGCGGTGCCAACGATCCCCATCCGGGATCCCTTATTTACCTCCCTCAAGGGCTTCGCGACTGCCAGGTAAGCTTTCATGGGGACGCACCCCCTGTTCAGGCAGGCACCCCCCAACCTCTCCTTTTCGATCAAGGCAACCTTCTTCCCGAGCTGCGCCAGCCTTATCGCCGAAACGTAGCCACCGGGACCGCCTCCAATTATCGCGACATCAGTTTTCATTTCCATGAGCGACACCTTTTGAAATCGACATAACAGTGGAGTTCGGGCGCCTAATAAAAAGATCAGATGGAAAGGATCACCGAGAGGTTGTTCATCTTTGCGAATACCTCTGCCTCTTCCGCAACCCCTTTGCCCCCCACGAGGTATCTGTTGACGCTGATTAGTCGGTCGTTCCTCAACTCTATGGCTTTCAGCTTCTTTACCTGGAACCCGCGCCTCTTCAGTCCGCTTGCCATCCTCTTGTATACCTTGGATGGGAGGTCTACGAGCTCTGGAGAGAAAATGACTATCTCGTCCTCGTGCCAGACCAGCTGCTGCAGCTCCTCGACAAGGGGGGAGCCGAGGCTCGTGACCCGCTTGTCAGCCTCTCTTGCTGCCTCGTCGATGAGTTTTTTGAGGGACTTCTTCTGCCGCCGCTTTGCCAAATACTGCACCTGTGATAACTAGCCCTGCGGCTTGATTTAGCCTTTTAGGTGGCTTTGAGTTCATTCGGAAAAATTCGAAAATTCGAAATCCGTTCGAGATATTAAGCTATTTTGCGATAGTGATTTTGCCAAATTGTAAGAAGGCGGTGCAAATATGATTCCAAAACTGTTTTCCCTTTTGATTATAGCGACGCTGATAACGAGCGCAATGGCTGCGGTGCCCCTGACGGCGGCTTCGCCGAGCATAAAAGAATCCGGATCGTACCCCGCAATAACATACGAGGGGGGGCTGATGAAGATCGTGACCGAGGACTTCACGGTCATACTTCAGCGGAATGGCACAAAGCCATTTTTCGCATGGTGGGCGAATAATGACCCCTCGACGGTCTACGTTGCCCAGTACAAAGGAATTCTTGAATACGCGGAGCTGAATTCTTCCGGCTTTTCGATCAAAAACATGGCAGAGCCCGACCTTTGGAATCGCCTCATAGACGAGATCAACGCATGGGACCTGACGAGGCTCGGCTATGCTGAGCGCGGCATGGCAGGTCTGTTCCTCGCAGGTAGCGGCATACACATCGGTCTAGGCAGGCTCCAGCTCGATAGGGTGAACCTGACCGATCTCTCGCAGCTACTCGCGGATACCGTAAGCACTCTGAAGATCCTCAGCGAAAGGGCCTCTGACCAAAGCCTGAAGCAGCTCCTTGACGGAGCAGTAGCCCACTTGAACGAAACGATAGCTCTTATTGACGGGGGAGCCACGAGAGGCGAGATCAGGGATTCCCTGATGGCAGCCCTGAAGGACGTCCAGAAAGCTCAGAAGATAGGGGTCCAGAAGGGGAAGGAACTCATAGGCAGCATAATCGAGGAGAGGGAGAGGCTCAAGGATCTAGCTACGAGTTTCCACCCCTCATACTTGAGCTTCCCGTCGTGCAACTGGACGATCTCTGATGTCGCGCAGCTGCCTGGCGGCGCTGGCCTTGCCGGCGTGACGTTCACCCTAACGCTCAGCGAAGCCCCGCCGAAGTTCGACTTTGCCGAAGGGAACATAAAGATAGTGGTGAGGATCTACAACGCATCCGTGACGGAGACCTTCAGTGTGGGCAGCGCTTCTTACTCATACGACGTCCAAGCGGGCGAGATGAAGATGGACCTTATGATACAGGACTGGGATTGGAACTTCGAGCCATCGACGGTCTCCAGCTTCGGGCCGATGCCAATAACGGTTTCGCCAGCACTTGCCCTTCGGGTCGACCTCTCGGCTTTCAACCTAAGCAACACGCCAGAGATGTTCCTGAATGACGTTGAGGCGATCAGCGGGGCTGCCACAATGAAGGGGGCCATAATGGGCGCTGGGCAGAGCAAGATCAACGCTAGCGCCTACGACGACGACGCGATAACCCTCCC
>JANHAI010000202.1 GCA_024464205.1 Candidatus Methanomethylicia archaeon | reverse complement strand
CGAGGACTCTCATTTCTCATTGGGTCCTGCTGGAAAGAGGGGGACGGACATGGCAAACGCCGCCCTTTCGTCCTGCGACCTCCTGCTCGCACTAGGCTGTAGGCTGACAAACCTGACGGTCGGGGACGCTCGCCTGAGGTGCAAGATAGTCCAGGTCGACGTCGAACCTGAGAACTTCACCTCTCTTCCAGCCTTGAGGATCAGGGGCGACGCCTCGCTCTTTGCCGAGGCTCTCCTGAGGCGGCTCCGGCATCCAAAAAGAAGCGGTCTCTGGGCATCGCATGAGCGCGAGCCCCCACTGCAAGAGGGCAGGTCGGCTGAGTTCATGAGGGCTATAGCTTCCATGAGAGACTCGGTTTTCACTGTGGACATCGGCAAGCACACAATTTGGGCACTCAAGGCGATCCGTGCCAAATCCCCCCGATCCATTATCTTCTCCGGCAACCTATCAGCGATGGGCTTCTCCCTCCCCGCAGCTCTGGGGGCAAAAGTAGCCCTCCCGGATCGGAAGGTGATCGCAATCATGGGGGACGGAGGCTTCCAGATGACTTGCCCGGAGCTATCGACTCTGAAGGAGAATGGCTTGGCGGTCGCGGTCTGCGTCTTCAACAACGGGACACTCGGCCTCATAAGGCAGCTCCAGGAAAGGGCGTATGGCAAGCCATTCGGCGTGGACTATTCGTCGCCTCCAGACTACATCGCCCTCGCAAAGGCTTTCGGAGTTAAAGGGGTGCTTGCGGAAAGCCCTCCGGACGCAGCTGATGCCCTATCTAACTTTGACGAGCCCCTCGTCGTCGAGATCAGGATTCCGAGGGGCGAGCCAATTCCAATGGGTCGCCCTCGGGTCATTGACGACTGATCGTCTGCCCGCATATCCTTGCACCCATAGGCGGCGAACTTTTATTGAGCATGGCGTCCAGTGTTATCTGGGAAGTGCCAGCGTTGACGAGCCGCTACAGCAGCAAGGAGATAAGGTTGCTCCTGTCGTCGAAAGAATGGATCTCGCCGCACAAGCGGGTGATCGCCATGGTAGATGGTGATAACAAGACGGCCGAGATCGTGGAGGAGCATGCGAGGGGCACCTGTCTTGGGGGCTCGGCGTGGTCCCTCTACCACTACACGAAGAACAGTAAGCCAGTCTTCTGGTCAAAGAGGGAAGGGGCGCGCATATTTTACAAAGTGAAACTTGGTATTTCGGAAAATAAAGAGTCGTTGATCCCGAGCTACGAACCTGCGAGGATCGAGTCTGCCGTCCTCGAGGGGGGCTTTGTGAAGGTAACTTATTCCGGGCTAGCAGGGGCGGGCGTCGCAGCCCTCAGCAGGGGAATGGCAGAGGGAGTCGAGGGAGTCGAGGTCAGCGACTGGGGTGGCGGCAAGAAGCTTGGGAGGGCCACAATTGTGATCCCGAGGAAGGAGAAGCTCGTCATAGGGGTCGACGACACAGACAAAGCCGACGAGGGAGCCACCTGGTCTTTGGTGAATGAGATCGCCTGCAGCGCGTCCTCAGAGATCGCAGGCGTGGACTACTTAGAGCACGCTATCGTGCAGCTCTTCCCGCAGAACCCCCACAAGACCCAGAACTGCGTTGCGGTTGCTGTGTCGTTCGCAGTCCCGCCTGGCTCGTCCCCACAAGTCGTCAGGCACTTCGAGAGGAGGTTGAAGGAGTGCTCGTTCTCAAAGGAGACGGGCATGGCCTACTGGTCTGGCATCGTGGTTCCCGAGAGTCTCAGGATGTACGCTGACAGCGCCAAGGCTGGCATGGTGTCCGTTGCTGACGCAAATTCTGCCGCTGCGGCGTCAGGCGTCAAGACAGTCGAGGTTACAGGGAGAAGGGGGATAATTGGTGCCGTTGCTGCCGTTGCCTATGTGGAAGAGCCAGACAAGGCGGTAAGGTTATGACCTGTCTAACAAGAAGAGGCGAGGCCACCTTTGTTTGACTACATAGTTGTCGGGTCCGGGGCAGGCGGGGCGACAGTCGCGAGGGAGCTCTCGAAAGCGAAAAAGACAGTCCTTCTGGTAGAGAAGGGTGAAAAGGCGGCGCCGGCTCGTGCGTCTGAGCACTACAGAGTTGTAAAGTCCGATGTCGAGATATGGTACAGCGAATGCTTGGGCGGGACGACCCAGGTCACCATGGGGAACGCAGTCCGCTCAGGAATCAGCCG
>JANHAI010000017.1 GCA_024464205.1 Candidatus Methanomethylicia archaeon | reverse complement strand
TCCCAAAAGAATAAAAACGATCTCGCCCCTCGATCTAAGGCAGCCCGGTGGTGTAGAGGCCAAGCATGGCGGGCTTTGGCCCCGCCGACAGGAGTTCGAATCTCCTCCGGGCTACTTTTTAATGTCCCTTAGCTCACTTTTATATACTCGATTTCATGATACTACGCCAATAATGGATGATCCATGATGTCTTACCTGGAGAGGCCCTGGCTGAAGTTCTATCCGAAGAACATACCACATGAAGTCGAAGTCCCGGAGGTGTCAATGACCTCACTGATCGACAAGGCAATACGCGCCCACGGTAGCGAAGTGGCGCTTATCTACCTCGGGACGAAGATAACGTATTCCGACCTCGGCAGATACATAGAGAATTTGGCGTCTGCCCTGAGCAAACAAGGGATCAAGAAATCCTCCGTCGTTGCAATTTACCTCCCTAACTGCCCCCAGTTTGTGATGGCATACTACGCAATACAGAAGCTCGGCGCAATACCGACCGCTGTAAGCTTCCTCTACACGAACAGAGAGATCAAGCTGCAGCTCTCGAACTCGGGGGCCGAGTCCATAATAATGCTGGACCTCATGTACGAGAAGATGAAGCCCCTCCTTAATGAGCTCTGCATCAATAAAGTGATGCTCGTCAGCATGATGCACTTCCTCTCGCCGGTTAAGCGCGCTATAGGTTCGCTCTTGGGCAAGGTGCAGAAGCCCTCGATCCCCGCGGGCGAGCCGGTCCTCTACCTCGACAAGATGCTGGAGATGCCCTCCACAGGCTACCCTGAGGTAGAGATCTCCCCAAGGGACGACGCCGCCTCAATAGTATACACCGCAGGGACCACCGGCCTCCCGAAGGGGATAACGATCACGCACTACAACGTAGTCGCAAGCATGACGATAACAGATGCCGCCTCAGGGGACCTATACAAGAGCAGGGACACGCAATACCTCCTTGCATACCTCCCGTTCTTCCATGTCTACGGCCAAATAGTCCTCATGACTGGCGGCCTCTCGATGGGGAAGACGCTTATAGTGATCCCGAACCCTAAGTTCGAGGAGATGCTTAAGCTGATCGACAAGTACCGGATTGCGGTCTTCTTTGGCGTCCCAGCGTCCTTCAGCATAATGATAAAATACATAAAGAGCGGCAAATTCAAACTCAATTCCCTAAGGATGTGCTCCTGCGGTTCGGACAAGCTCCCGAAGAATGTCTCGGAAGAGTTCAAGAAGCTCACGGGCGTCGACATAACTGAGGGCTACGGCCTGACCGAAGCTTGCGGCGGCGTCGCAGGCCCAGCAATCGGCCAAGAGGTGCGCTACGACACCTTGGGCACACCGCTCCCATCGACGCTGATTGCGATAGCGAGCCCAGATAAGGACGAATTCGTCCCAATCGGCGAGCAGGGTGAGATCCTTGTGCATGGGCCCCAGGTGATGAAAGAGGTATGGAAGGATCCAGAAAGGACCGCGAAATACTTCGCCACGATAGGTGGAAAGAAGTGGCTCCGAACTGGGGACCTTGGCTACATGGATCCAGACGGCTACCTGCACTTCGTCGAGCGGCTGAAGGAGGTAATAAAGTACAAGGGTTTCCAGGTCTTCCCCAAGGAGCTTGAGAAGATCATATCTGAACATCCAGCTGTAGCTGAGGTGGCAGTTATAGGGATCGACACCCCCCGTGACTACCAGATAATCAAGGCCTTCATAGTCCTCAAGGAAGGATTCAAAGGGACAAAGAAAGAGGAGATAACTGAGTGGTGCAGCAGGAGCCTCGCCCCGTACAAGATCCCCAAGGAAATCGAGTTCATGGAATCCCTGCCGAAGAACAGGATGGGCAAAGTGATGCGGGAAAGCCTCAGGGAGAGGGAGAACGGCCTCCGGAAGGGGAACAACTCCCCTCCCCCTGGCAGCGCCTGACCGCCAAGCAGATCAGCGTGCCTGGATGCCATTTTCATCTGCCGATTAAAGGGGCAATTAGCGTCGGCCCCCGCCACCCTTCAACCATAGATCAAACCAAGCAGCCATCTTGTGGGCGCCGAGATCCCTCTTGCCGTTGCCATGGTCGGTAAAGGTCAGGTGGCTCGCCCCCTCGATTATTGAAAGATCCTTCTCCGCCCCTATCGCCCGATAGATCGCCTCGGCAGCCTTTGGGGGCGTCAGCCTGTCCTCCGAGCCGACAATTATCTGGGTTGGCGCCTCGAGCTTCCTCGCCGCATCGATCACCTCGTCGCCCCATATCCGACCGAAGTACGGCGGGCTGATCGAAACGACCGCTCTGAATCTCCTATCCCTCGAAGCTGCAATAATTGCCGCAGCGCCGCCCATCGAATGCCCTGCCGCCCCCACCATTTTGGGGTCTATCCTGCAAAGCGCCTTTCCGTTCCTGCCGCCCACCCAGGAGATACCGCAATCTGCCGCCTCAATGATTGAATCGTACCACGTCTTGAGATCAATGGATACCCTGTAGCTGTTAAGGAGGCTCAGGATCGCGACGGCGTACCCCTTTGGCACCAGGTCCCTGGCGACCCATGTGTACTCGTTCCGGCTTGCGCCAAAACCATGGCAAAAAACAATCAATGGCTCAGCAGGACGGTCGTATCCCGCCTCGTTTCCATCCCTGCAATAAATCGCAAGCTCGAACTTCCTGCCTGAGGAGGCTAGATCCAATAGGGCACAGCGGATTCCCCGAATGCCCACAGTCGCGTTAAGGCACTTCGCTAAGCCCTCAAATTGAGGTAGGTCGGCCTTTCTCCCATCGTCAGCGGCTTCTGAAAAAGGTGAGCCATTTCCGTTTCTATGTCTTAAGGTAAGCGCCTCCAAACTCCCAATACTGTATCATGAAAAGAGTTCCCCAACGCTACCTAAAGATTTATTGGTAAATCCATGCAATAATGATTCACAACTGTTTTGGGGGAATTTATTTGGCAAGCAAGAAATTGATAGATATGCTGAACATGGCAGCAGCGAGGGAGATCCAAGTCTCCATCCAGTACATCTGGCAGCACATAATGTGCCGTGGAATGGATAGCGAGATCGCTTCCAAGGTCTTCGAGGAGTTCGCCATCGCCGAGATGAAACACTACGAGAAGATAGCAGAGAGGATAGACTACTTGGGAGGAAACCCGACGACCAAGCCAACTGAGATCAAATACGGTGACACGATCAATGAGATGCTCGAGATCGATAAGCTCGCGGAGGAGGAAGCGATAAAGCTCTACCGGCAGATCATCGAAACGGCCGAATCGGAGAAGGATTACACAACCAAAGTCCTCTTTGAAGGCATACTGAAGGACGAGGAAGGTCACCACTACAAGTTCTCGACGCTGCTCGAGAAAGGATGATTTGGTCAAGATTTTTTTAAATAAATAAGTATATTTTTTCTATTTTTTTCCTAAATTTTTATACGATCAAATCAACCAATGTTGACCATAAACGCTCCATTGCTCACCATAGAGCCCTTCATCACCACTTATTGATGGTACATCATCACCATAACTCTTTTTAAGATCATCAGCTCCCATGATATTCAAGGAAAATAATGGAGTAGTTTGATATGGCGAAATGTCCCAAGTGCGGAATGGAAGTCGCAAAGCCAACAAAGACCTGGAAGCTAGCCCCCAAAGGCAAGAAAGCCATCACTATCGGACTCTACAAGTGCGCAGGTTGTGGCGCGTTCTTCAGGGCAGCAATGAAGTAAGCTGCCTCCTTAACCTTTTTTTATTTTACTTTTCGTTTCTTTTTGCACGATCAATGATCAAATCAACAGATGGCAAGCTCTCCCTGATCTCCATTACCTTTTCAGTGGAGATCTCTGCGGTGGCGACCCCCTCTTCGTAACCGAGCTTGGCGATCACCCTCCCCCACGGATCAACTATGCAGCTGTGGCCAAAGTATTTAGGGGCGCCGCCACCTCTGACCGGTCCGCCTGCCTGGTTCGCCGCAATTATGTAGAGCTGGTTCTCTATTGCCCTCGCCCTCAGCAGGGTCATCCAGTGGTGCTTCCCCGTCTCCCTAAGGAACGCCGAGACGTTCGATATGATCTCAGCGCCGCCAATCGCCTCCTCGCGGAAAAGCTCGGGGAACCTGAGGTCGAAGCAGATGGTGAGCCCAATCCTGAAGCCGTCCAGTTCCACTACCGTGCCCCTGCTGCCCGCGGTGAAGACCTTCGCTTCATTTATCCTCCCGTAGCTGAAGAGGTGCGCCTTCCTGTACGTGCCTGTGATCCCCTGCGGCGTTACGACAGCGCACGTGTTATAGACTTCCCCCGCCCCCTTCTCAATGATGCTGCCGGCTATTATCGTCACGCCGAGCTCCCTGGCGACCTTCGAGATCCTGCCCAGGCTGATCCCGTTCAAGCCCTCAGCATTGGCGAAGTACTTCTCCTTGTCGATCCTCGGCGGCAGGTAATTGAAGAGCTCAGGGAGCGCGATCAGCCTGGCCCCTCCTGAGGCGCAAGCCGCGATCATCTCCTCTGCCTTCCGGAGGTTCTCCTCCTTGTCTTCCCCGCTAGACATCTGGACGATTCCGGCCGTCAGGCGCAAGCTTCCCACCATCATTAAGTAGTTTCGGTGATTTCTTAAGCATATGCATTTTTCCAGCATACCGGCGGGCAAGAGCGCAGAATTTAATGTTTCCCACCCCTGTGGGACTAAAAAATGTTTATATAATTGTCTTTTATTGTTGTTCTGTCCATAATGATGGAGGTGTAACGTAATGCCGCAATGTTCTCTGTTCGAAGTGTATAAGACTCCTTCAGGTAGCACTTACTACATATGCCACCGCCCGCCGTTCAACGAGGAAGGCACGATGCTTCCAAACGGTGAGCTCCACTGCCAGAAGTGCGACAAGAAGAAGTAAACCTCATCCTTTTGAAGATGCTCTAATGCATCCTTCTCTCTGTTTTTAACCTTTTTTAATTCCAGCTTTCACTCACAAATTCTTTAGGCTGTACGGCTTACCTTCTCTGAGGATGGCTTCAGGCACCCTGCCCTTCCACTTCGAGAGAAATCCTACGTCCTCCTCGCACTCCCTTAGCTCATCAGGGAGCATATGGGGTATGCCGTCGATTATAGGGTACCACCTTCCGCAGCTGCCGCATGTAAGTATCCCGGCCTCGATCTCCTGCCCCTCCTCGAAGACCAATAGATCGATGGGGTGGTGCTTACACATGGGGCAAGCGAGTATGTCTAAGAGTCTCCTCTTCATCTGGTGACCCCAACCTATCTCTGACTCGTCTTCCTATAAACCTTTGACCGTCAATTTAAGATCTTTGGGTGAGTTGCCGTTATGCGCTTAGGTCCGGGAGGGGCCCGCTGCAGTCCTGTCCATGAGGTGGGTCATGGCAGCCACTGCAGGGACCTTGTGCTCCTGATCATCAGAGCCTCCTGATGTACCTCTCAACCTCCCAGTTCGTGACCTGGGTCCTGTATGCGTCCCACTCCTTCCTCTTCACCGATATGTAGTTGTCAAAGACGGTCTCTCCGAGTGCCATCTTCATGAACTCGCTCCTCTCCATCTCATCGAGCGCCTCCTTGAGCGACTCGGGCAGCGAAACTATGCCTCTCGCCTTCCTCTCCTCGTAGCTCATCTTGTAGACGTTGAGCTCTGTGGGCTCACCGGGGTCGATCTTTTTCTTGATACCATCGATAGACGCTGAGCAGAGGACCGCAAGCTGGAGATACGGGTTGCCAGCCGGGTCCGGGCACCTTATCTCGAAGCGGGCTGCCCCCCTCCTGCCTCCAAAGTTCGGCACCCTGATGAGCGGGGATCTGTTCTTGAAAGCCCACGCCACGTAGACGGGAGCCTCATACCCTGGTACGAGCCTCTTGTACGAGTTCGGCCAAGAAGCGAGGACTCCGCACATCTCCCTCCCGTGCGCCAGCTGCCCGCCTATTGCGTACCTCGCTACTTCAGAGAGGAACCCGGCGGACTCGTCATCGGAGTAGAACATGTTCTTGGTCGCGCTTGCGTCCCACAGGCTCTGGTGGACATGCATTCCGGATCCATTGACGCCAAAGAAGGGCTTTGGCATGTAAGTCGCCAAGTAGCCGTTCTTGGCAGCGACGACCTTCGTGACCATCTTCATCGTTACGGCCCTGTCTGCAGTGACAAGCCCCTCGTCGTACCTGAAGTCTATCTCGTTCTGTCCTAGGGCTACCTCGTGGTGAGAGATCTCGATCTCGATGCCGAAGGCATCTGCGCTGTCAGCAATCTCCCTCCGCAGGTCGTCGGTGAGGTCGCCCGGGTGGAAGTCAAAGTAGCCTGCCAAGTCGATTGGCATGGGCGTCGCTCCGTCGTTCTCCTTCAGTATAAAGAACTCGAGCTCTGGCGCGCAGAAGTAAGTGAACCCCTCGTCCTTGCACCTCTTCAATGCCATCTCAAGGACATACCGGGGGTCGCCCTCGAACCTCTTGTTCTGGGGCGTGTACACGTCGCATAGCAGCCTGCACGACGACTTCTCCTTTGCCCTCCACGGAATTACCGAGAAAGTGGTCGGATCCGGGTAAAGCACCATGTCCGACTCCTCTATCGACCTGTAGCCTGTTATCGATGAGCCGTCAAACGACTGCCCGTTCTCGAATATGCCCTCTATGTTCTTGGAGTTCACAGCCAGGCTCTTCAGTATCCCATTTATGTCTGTGAACTGTAGCCTCACGAACTTGATGTCATTCTCCCTTATCTTTTGGACGACCTTCGTCACTTCGTCCTTCCAGACCGCATCTTTAAAATTCTTCATAGGATCACCAAACTAGATAACAAATTCCAAGAGATATTCTATATTATATATAAGATTTGCCCTGAAAAAAATGAACAATGTATAATAAAAACTTTAAAAAAATGAAAAAAATAATTGTGGCTTGGACTAAGCACGATCACTTTTTGCTCGTCCATAGCCCATGGATGTTGCAGTATTCGCGGGCCTTTTCAGGGGCTGCCGGCAGATCGAACTCTGCCTCTGGCTTCTCGCCAGGCTTAAGGAACTTCAGCAGCACCGTGTCCCTTGACGTTGCCTCGACCCATTCGATATAGTGCTTCTCCTCCATCGGGTGCGGCACTGATCCGACCTTGACGACAAAGCCCTTTGCAGTCTTCTCGATCACAGGTATGTGCTTCTCATAGCTCGCTTCGACCGTGTTCTCGACCATCAGCTTCATTGGCTGCCCGCAGCATACCAGCTCGCCCTTGCCGGCGTGCATCACCATCACTATGTTCCCGCAAACCATGCACTTGTATATCTGCATCCTTTCTGTCATTCAAATCACTCCATTTACCTCTCTAACTGATCCTAACGGCCCTCCCACTCAGGCCTTCTCGAGCTTCCGGTGGCAGAACCACCAGTCATAGCCCTCGTACTTCTTGAGGCGCTCTTTCGCGTCCTTTTCGTTGTTCGGCGGCGGCACTATCACCCTGTCGCCTATCAGCTCGTTGTTCGGCCAGTTGGCAGGTATCGCGACGTCCTCCCTGTCGCTTGTCTGAAGTGCCTTGACCACCCTTAGTATCTCGTCCATGTTCCTCCCGACAGAGAGTGGGTAGTAAAGTATTGTCCTCACCACGCCCGATGGGTCTATTACGAAGACCGCCCTGACGGCCTGGGTCCCTTTTGCCTCGGGGTGGAGCATCCCGTAGAGTGTGGCGACCTTGCCCGTGTTGTCGGCTATGACTGGGAATGGTATCTCGACACCTAGCTTCTCCTTGATCCACTCGCCCCACTTAATGTGGGAAAACACCTGGTCTATCGAAAGCCCTACTAGCTCTGTGTTGAGCTTCTTGAACTCCTCGCTCCTCTTCGCAAACGCGACGAACTCCGTCGTGCATACTGGCGTAAAGTCGGCAGGATGGCTGAAGAGTACGACCCACTTCCCTGCGTAGTCCTTAGGGAAGTTGATCGGTCCTTGGGTTGTCTGCGCAGTGAACTCCGGGGCTTTGTCTCCTATCAGTGGGAGCCTCAAAATTTCTGTCATATAATTCCCCTGTTATAATGCTGCAGCAAAGGTAATAAATCTTCAACCCCGATAATGACGGGGGATTGACATTGCGCGGCAGCCCGTCCCGCGAAGATCAGCCAGCGGCGTCCCAAGCCTCTGGTCGCGAGGTGGCATTTCTGGACAAGGCGAAGGGCGCGATAAACGCCTTCAATTGCGAGGCCGGTTCTGCCATAAGCGCCTCCATCATTTCCGCATCCGGGAGGCGGATCGAGGTGGAGCTCACCCTGCGCGGAGCGGACAGGAGCTGCTGCCTCAATGACTACTTCGACGACCTCTCCCTCAAGCTCGAGAGAAACATCGGCTCCCCGGTAGCTGCCTTCGATTCCAGACCTGCCCCGAAGCGTAGGGACGCGTTTCTCGTCAAATACGCAATCCTTGACTTCCTCGACGAGCTGCAGAAGCCGATCGCGGAAGCCCGAGATATGGTCGCAGAGAGGATGGAAGAGTTCGCTGCTGCAAGGCGTGACGAGGGCAAGCTCTTCAGCGAGCTGTGCTTCTGCATCCTCACAGCCAACTTTACCGCTGAAGGCGGCATCAGGATCCAGGATGCCATAGGGGAATCCTTCAGTAGGATGGACTGCGCCACCCTCTCCAAAACCCTGAGGCAGATGCACCACCGCTTCCCAAACAAGAGGGCCGAGTACATAGTTGGGGCGCAGGCATTGTGCGGGGTTCTCTCCTCCGAGCTGAGCCGCTTCACTACGGGCAAAGGGGCGAGGCGCTTCCTAGCAGATAGTGTGATGGGCCTCGGCTACAAGGAATCGAGCCATTTCCTGCGCAACATCGGGTACACCGATGTCGCAATTATAGACAGGCACATCCTCAGGTACCTCGAAAAGAAGGCGCTGATCGAGCCGGGTAAGGCATTGACGAGGAGGAGGTACCTGGCGTACGAGCGGATACTTGAGGCAATCGCCGATAGGCTGGGGATAACGCTGGCGGAGCTCGACCTCTACATCTGGTACATGGAGACTGGGAAGGTCCTGAAGTAGCTACCCAGACGATCCTCCAGAGCAGTCCGCTTGCAGCTGCCCCAGGGGGACGATTGACAATTACGCTTAATTATGCTATGCGCTGAGAGTGGTATTCTGTAAGAGTGGTTCGCTCTATATGGGAAAGTTCTTGTTTCAATTGTCGGGCGGGGAACCTGCTGATCTCATTGAATTGGGAGGCAAAGGGGCAAACCTGGTCGCGCTAAAGCGGGCCGGCTTCCCAGTGCCAGACGGTTTCGTGGTGCCAGTCAGCTCGTACCGCGCTTTCCTCGATTCCGCGTCCCTGCGCGACAAGATCCTCCGCATCCTCGGCAGGACTGACCTCGGTGACGAGTCCGACCTTTCCGAGAGCTCTGCCAAGATCAAGGATCTCATCGAATCTTCCGCAATGGACCCCTATCTAATTGAAGCAATAAAGTCGGCGACATCTGCCCCCGGCGCCCCTTCCCTCTGGGCGGTCAGGTCCTCGGCGACCGCAGAGGATCTGCCTGCCGCGTCGTTCGCTGGCCAGCAGGATACCTACCTCAAGGTCCGTTCCGATGACGTAGCTGATACTGTGAAGAAGTGCTGGGCGTCGTTCTGGAACGAGAGGGCGATCGCCTACCGGCACAATGCAGGCATATCCCAGATTGATGGCGGCATCGCGGTCATAGTCCAGAGGATGGTGGACGCCAAATCCTCGGGAGTGATCTTCACATGCGACCCCGTCTCAGGCCAAGACGACGAGATCGTCATAGAGTCCAGCTGGGGGCTCGGCGAATCGATCGTCGCCGGGATGGTGACCCCTGACCGCTTCGTCATCCAGCGGAAGTCCATGAAGATAAAGGATCGGAAAGTGAGCACAAAACCGAAGGCGACGTACCTCTCAGGGGGATCCGCGGTCGAGGTCAGCCCGGATCTTCAGGGGTCCCCTTCCCTCTCGGATAAGGAGATCAAGGCTTTGGTTGAGATCGGGATGAGGATCGAAAAGCTCTTCAACTCGCCCCAGGACATCGAGTGGTCCATCGAAGGCGGGGAGATCCAGATCCTGCAGTCCAGGCCTGTCACGACCGTCTCAAGAGGGGGCGAGACCCTCTGGACAAGGGCATACGGGGACGAATACTGGGCGGACGTGACCTCCCCCCTCTTCTTCTCATGGCTCGGGGAGTGGCTCTCGAAGTACGTACTCGAGGAGGGCTACTGCGTGATGGGCTACTGGGAGCTAAGGGGGCTCGAGCTCCTGAAGCTCCACAAGGGCCACATCTACTTCAACACCGCTGTCCTCGAGGCTGTCTTCACTTTCAACCCCAGGTTCTCGCGGACAAAGGAGCTCCTCAACTACTTCCCTGAGAAGGACCAGGAACGTATCGCCAATGCCAAGACAAAGATTCTGAGGAGGATCTGGGCCGAGGTGCGGATCCTCTTCAAGGACTGGGACGGCATGATCACGCGGACCGACAAGGCTTACAAGAAGTGGGCCGCAGAGTTCCTCGAATCTATGGTCAGGTTCGACGGCCTGAACCTGGAAACATTGACAGACGCGGAGCTGAAGTCAGAGTACGACAGCATGGTCCAGAAGTTCCTCAAGCACTTCCGGCTAATCAGGTACGGGATGGTCACCCACAGCATCGGCATGAATATGATGGTGAAGCGGTGGCTCCAGGACTGGCTCGGGGACACAAGCGGCTCGCTCTATGCAAACATAGTCTCGGCCCTCCCGGACAATAAGACGATCACGACCAACAACGCCCTCATTGTCCTGGCGAGGTCCGTGAGGGACGACCCCCTGGTCTCGGCCCTCATAAATGGCTTGCCCCCCAAGCAATTCCTCGAGGAAGTCTACTACAACCCGGCCATCCACTCCTTCTGCGAGAAGTTCACCGCCTTCCTCAAGGAGTACGGCCACCGCTCCCATACACGGGAGATGTACTTCCCGCGCTGGGCGGACGATCCGACCCTCGTCGTAGAGATCCTCAAGTCCCTCGCGGCTGCCCCCGACATCGACATCGAAAAGCTTGAGAAAGAGAAGCT
>JANHAI010000016.1 GCA_024464205.1 Candidatus Methanomethylicia archaeon | reverse complement strand
GCGCTTGGATCGAACTCGGAAAATGCATTGCTTCGCCCCGTTTTGATTGCATAGCAATCATCATCTGAAGCAGTTCAAAAAAGGGACACCGATAAATAAAGCCGCCAATGATCTTGTAATTGGTGCATTGATCTTGGCGAAGGGTGCCCTGAGGGTAGCCATCTATGCGGTCGCTGCGGCAATGATCTTCTTCGGCATAGTATTCGTAATATCATCAAATTTGGGCGCGATTTACCTGGTCGAAGGGATAATACTGATTGGCGTAGCTGCAGGCATATTGGTGCTGACGAGGGAGAAGAAGACCATCGAGATAAAGCAGAGCGTTGAATTAGGCGGCGGTGGCAAAGTGAAGGAGATAAGGTGCCCCAACTGCAGCGCTTACCTTGATCCGAGCACGATAAGGGTTATTGATGGCAAGCCATACCTGACGTGCAAATATTGCGGGAACAAGTTCGAGTTAACCGAGGAACCAAAATGGTAGAAGAAAGAAAAGGGAGGCGTTGCACCAGAATCGCCTTGGTGCTGGCATTGGCCCTTCTTTTCATAGCAATGCCTGCACTGTTTGGAAGCACGGCAACCGATGCGGCGGTGAAGTATAGGATAGACCAAGAATGGGTCGTCGTATGGGTGAATCCGGACGGCTCCGTAGACCTCCAGTACAATATCACGATCACGTATGAGAGTTCCGCTCAAGGCTACCTTACTATAGGGATGCCAAAGGCATTCAATGTCACGTCAGCCCGCGGAGGAGGAGGCAGCTTGCAGTACTCGGACGTCAGCAGCGGGAATTACCACGCTGTAGAGGTGTACTTCGGCAAGCCTATGGTGACAAACGAGAGCGCCTCAGTGCTGCTTCTGGCGAATGTCCCAAACATGGTATACAAGGACACCATGAATCCAGGGAACGTTGGGCTGCAGTTCACGCCGTCATACTACAGCGATGCCATAGTCAGAAGTCTCAGGCTTGCAATAGTGCCTCCGCCGGGCGTCAATCAGACCAACATCAAGACCTCGGAGACGGCATATTTCACAGAAGTGGAGGGGGAGTTCGCTGTATACTGGGAGAGGGAGGACATCCCCGCAGGGACAGTCCTCACTTATGGCATTTCGTTCCCCGAGGAGTTTGCCATGAAGGCTGAGGAGGACGGAACTCTGGGCGCAGCCATTGCCCTTTTCGTTGTTGCTGCCTTCATTATTTTCGCAATTTCAAGGTCGCGCAAAAAGGTACATTATGATCCACCCACAATTGCTGTAGAGGCGCTTGGCCCAGCGAGGGGGCTGACAGCGGTCGAGGCCGCAGTTGTTGTCGGAGTCGAGCCGGTAAGGGTGCTGACAATGGTGCTTTTTGGGCTCCTCAAAAAGAGGCTCGTAAAGGTCAAGGAAACAGATCCTGTCCTCAAGCTCGAGCTCGCGAGCAAGGAGATACCTCCCGGCGTGAGCCCGCGCTATTACGAACTGGACTTCATAAGGGCGATCAAGCCGGACGGGGCGCTTGACGAATTCATACTCGCGAGGTGCTGGCTTTACTTGAGGGATGCCGCCGACAAGAAGGTGCGCGGCTACTCGAGGGCTGACACGGTCAATTACTACAAATCTGTCGTCAATGAGGCATGGGGGCAGGTACTGCAGGCATCGACCCCGGAGCTGAAGGGCGATCTCATAGACGAGAAGGTCGAGTGGCTCCTCCTGGACGGCAAGTACAAGGAGAGATTCGGAGAGGCTTTCCCGCCGAATGTCATAATATCGCCGAGGCCCGAGTGGTGGTGGTACTGGCACGGCCCTTACAGGCCCAGCGGGGGAGGCGCCCCGCAAGGGACCCCACAAGCGCCCGCCCCTATCCCGGGACAAGAGTGGGCTAATGGCATAGTGCTGGGCATGGAGAAGGCTGCAAACAACATAGTGCTCAACGTCCAAGAGTTCGCCAACAAGCTCGTCCCAGCACAGCCAGCGCGGCCTGCGCGCCCTGCGCGGGAGGGGGGGCGCTGCGTCTGCGCATGTGCCAATTGTGCCTGCGCTTGCGCCTGCGTTAGCTGCGCTTGTGCCTGCGCGGGAGGGGGGGCGCGCTGATGAGGTTTAGCCTTTGGAAACGCCGTCCGTATTTGAAGAAAGGGCTCTACCACTTCAGTGGAGCGGGGGCGCTGGAAGGGATGAGGATGCACCTCAGGGTGGAGGATGACGGCAGCGGGGTTCTCGTTGTGAACGCGTCGAGGGTACTTTTCCTGAACCAGACCGCGACCATGCACGTGTATCTCTTCATGCATGGGGTTTCTGAAGAGGCGGCGGCTGAAAAAATCTCCAGCCTTTACGAGATTGACCGCGGGAGGGCTCTCGAGGACCACAGGAAGATACTTTATACTGTAAACACTTTCGCAGGGACCCCAGACGTGTGCCCAGTCTCTTACCTTGGGGTCGAGAAGATAGAGCCATTCAAGAGAGAGCTCTCGGCGCCGTACCGGATGGATCTGGCGATCACTTACAGGTGCGACAACAAGTGCGTGCATTGCTATGCCGGCGGTCCGCGGGAGACGCCTGAGCTGGAGACTGCGGATTGGTGTCGGGTCATAGACAAGATCTACGAGATCGGCATCCCTCACATCGTCTTCACCGGCGGTGAGCCAACGCTGAGGAGTGACCTCCCCGGCCTCGTAATGCATGCAGAGGCGAGGGGGCTCGTCACAGGGCTCGTGACCAACGGGCGCAGATTGAAGGATGCCAGTTACTTGAGGCAGCTAATAGATGCCGGCCTCGATCACATCCAAGTGACCATAGAATCCCACGACGAGCGGATACACGACAGCATCACCGGAGTGAAGGGCAGCTGGAGGGAGACCGTCGAGGGGCTCAAGAACGCTATAGCTACCCCCTGCTACACGATCACAAACACAACGATCAACAGCCTCAACGCGGGCAGCATGAAGGAGACCGTGAGCTTCCTCCATAGCCTCGGGCTGAAGGAGTTCGCGTGTAATGGGCTTATTCACGCTGGGAAGGCGCCGAGCCTGTCTGGCTTCTGGGTTACTGAGGGGGATCTCAAGGGGATCCTCGCGGAGCTGAAGGAGCACGCTGCTTCTCTGGGCATGGATATCGTGTGGTATACCCCAACGCAATACTGCCAATTCAACCCGCTCGAGCTTGAGCTTGGCATCAAGAGCTGCAGCGCGTGCCGCATCAGTATGTGCATTGAGCCGGACGGAGGCGTTATACCGTGCCAAAGCTACTTTGAGCGCCTTGGCCACATTCTCGATGACGATTGGCCGAAGATATGGAACGGTAAGCGCTGCAGGGAGATCAGGGAGAGGGCAACCATACCCGAAAAGTGCGTCGGCTGCCCGGATCTTGACCTCTGCGGCGGGGGTTGCCCCCTAAATGTGGAGGGCAATGCAGCGGTCTGCAGGGAGAGGCACTGAAGGAGCCCCATCGGAAGGGTCAGATCCCCCGCGCGGATAGGAACTCCTCGACCTCCTTCTTTGTCGGGATCGAATGTGCGCCCAGCTTCGTCACCTTCAGGGCGGCCACGGCGTTTGCGTAGGTCACGGCGTCCAGCAGGGAGCAGCGCTCTCCGAGCGCCGTCGTGAGGCCGACCGCAAAGGCGTCCCCGGCACCCGTCGTGTCTATCGCCTTCACCTCGAAGGCGGGCACGATTCCAGATTTGCTGTCCTCAAGGTAGAAGACGCCCCTCTTGCCAAGCTTTATGATCACGTTCCTCGCGCCCACCCTCCGAAGCTCCAAGGAGGACTTCTCTGGGTCGTCGAGTCCGGTCAGCGCTTTTGATTCCCTCTGGTTGATCAGCAGCGTGTCGACATATCGGAAGAGGGGGCAGAGGTACTGAATCCCCTTGTTCACAAGGACCCTCCCTGGATCGAAGGTAACGATTATGCCCTTCCTGCTGGCGCGCTTCGCTATTTCCATCGAGGTGTCTATCCTGAGGCTCGCGATGTGCACCGACCTGTAGCACTGGAGTCCGATGGGCTTTACTTCATCGGGCGTTAAGGCTTCCGAGGCTTCCTTGCTCCCGAACATGAAGACCTCGCCGTGCTTGTTTATTATCACAATCGTGTACCCCGTCTTCTCGACGAGGTCGACCTTTATCTCGTCCAGGGGTACCTTCTCCCTCATCAGCTCATCGACTGCCATCCTTCCGAATTCGTCCATCCCTATCTTGCCGACGAGGACGCACTCGCCGCCGAGCCTACGCGCACCGATGGCGAAGTTTGCAGCCGAACCCCCGACGCCGTAGCTTATCTCGTTCACAGGGTTGAGCTGGTCGCTGCTGCTCATCTCGTCCACGAGGACCCGCATGTCTATCAGTATGTGGCCTACCGCGAGCATCTTATGGGACAATCCAGCCAGTCCCCCTTCAGTCGAAATCCTCTGGCGCCATCTTCTTGTGGACTATGCCAATGACGGCGCTTGCAACTTTCCTGAAGTCGGAGCTCTGGAATACGTTCCTGCCGACCACGACGCCTGCACTTCCGGCGTCCATTACGCTCTTGACCAAGTGCAAGAAATCTTTCGGCGTCTCGGTCTTTCCGCCGCCGCTCATCATGACGGGGATCGGGACTGACCTGACAACCCTGCCGAAACTCTCGGTGCTGCCAGTGTAATGGGTCTTTATAAGATCCGCCCCGACCTCGAGGCTTGCCCTGGATGCGTAGAGGACTATCCGCTCGTCATAACTGCTTATTATTGAAGGTCCGCGCGGGTAGGCAAGTATCATCGTGGGGAGGCCGTACTCTTCGCACCTCGTGACAATGCGCTGGAATCGCTCTGCCATAATCTCCTCGTGGGGAGAGCCCCAGTACACTGTAGCCGCAACGCCGTCAGCGCCGAGCCTCACTGCGTCGTCGACGCTGCCGATGGAGTACTGGAGGAGTTGGCCTTCTGGCGGCTTCAGCGAGGTCTTGCCTGTCACCTTCACGATCAGCGGGGTTCGCCCTAACCAGAGATCATGTGTAGCCTGGGCTACGCCCTTTGTTAGCATTATCGCATCGAAGTTGGATTCCACCGCGCTTCCTACTATCTTTCGCGGGTTCATATTCTCCTCGGTGAAGTCTGTTGGGCCATGCTCGAAGCCATGATCGAAGGCGAAGATCGCCGCTTTCCCGTCCTTCAGAATCCTGCTGAGCCTGACCCTCTTGCCGATAGCTGCGCAAATGTCCTTCTGCATGATTGACTTTAAACTCTCCATGGGATAAATCCTTTCCGCATGCAAGATGCCTATAAATAAGGAGTTGACAATATAGGTTTAAAATCTTGGGGGCTAGAGACATATTGTCGACGGATAGCGGTGCGAAGCGGGAAGGATTGAAAGAGGTCGCGAAGAGGAATGGCGCGACTGACGCAAGGATTATGAGCGCGGAGAAGGTCGTCGTAAGGAACTGGGTTAGGCTCAAGTGCCAGTTTGGGTGCGACGACTACGGGAGGCGGCTGACGTGCCCGCCTTACAGCCCAACCCCAGAAGAGTTCAGAAAGATCCTATCGGAGTACAGGTGGGTGATGATAATGCAGTTCGGAGGATCGCCCTCCGGGAATGTGAATGAAGTCGTGGCGTACATGAACAGCGTCCATGAGAGGTCTGTCAGAGTGGAGAGGGAGGCGTTCCTCCAGGGGTTCTACGCGGCATTTGCCCTCGCCAGCGGGCCCTGCCCGAACTGCTCGCCTTGCAACATTGAGGGGTGCAAGAACCCTTTTGTTGCGAGGCCTTCGATGGAGGGCTGTGGCGTCGACGTCTATTCGACCGTGAGAAATGCAGGCTTCGAGATCAACGTGGTTAGGGACACATCGGCTAAGCCGACATTCTATTCGATGCTGCTGGTCGAGTGAGACGCGCTCTCATTGTGGCGCGGGCGCGTCGCTTGATGCGGCGTTGGCGCCCTCGGTACCTTTTTCAGCAACATCTTTCTTCCTTTGCCTCCGTGGCTTTGAAGCCTCGATGATCGCGTCGATCACCTTGTCGTATTTGGGGTCGAGCGCTATCATCCTGCGCGGGTACGAGATCTTTATACCGTTGGCATCGAATGCTTTCTTTATCTCGCGGAGGAGGTCCCTTGCCATCCCGAATGCCGTGGGCTGGTCCTTTGCCCTGCTCAGCACCCTGAGCCTAATGCCCGATTCATCATAGTCCATTATGACTGCTTTAGGGAGGTCCCCGATCGGCAGGCAATCCTTGTGCTTCCTCGCGACGTCAGCCATAATGCTCAGTGCCTTCTCGACGTCGGAGTCGTAGGTTATCGATACGAAGACAGGGCAGAGCATGGTGGGGTCTTTTGCAGTGTAGTTCACGACCACCTCGTTCTGGATGAGTGAATTGGGAACCATCAACCGCCTGTTGTCCCAAGTCCTCAAGACGGTGAACATCAGCCGTATGTCCTCGACAAAGCAGAATTCGTTCCTGAACATGACTGCATCGTTTATTTTGATGGGCTGAGAAATGGAGACGGTCATCCCGGCAAAGATGTTGGAGAGCGTAGACTGTGCCGCAAATCCTATGACTATGGACGCGAACCCTGCAGCCACGAAGAGCGAGGCTACCGCTGCGCCGACTGACGGGAAGGCCGCAAATGTGGCTGAGAATGCCCCGAGCGTTATTATTATGACGACCACAACCCTGCGGATGAACCTGTAGCTGGTTTCCAGGCTGGGGGACCGCGCGACTATTTTGCTGATCCTGTTGGACAACATGTAGTTGACGAGCCACGATATTAGGAAAGTCATGGCCAGCCCTACGATGAACACCACCAATGATCCCAGAGTAACGCCGTCAACAACTATGAATTCAAACACCACGCGGCACCTCCTTTACATCCTCAATTGTATTTTATATCCCTTTCCATGAAGGGCGGTTTTCGCTGGTGCTGGAATCAAGGCATAGTGCGCACGATCTTCAGCCGGAGTGCCGACGATTAAAAGGCAGGCAGAGGTGGCACGGCGGGCATCTAACCTGCCTGATAACATTAGATCAGTTGAAGGATAATACCAAAATATATTTATTCAAGAATATTGTAAATCCGTTAGCCCTTTTTAGTATGCTGGGGGACTTGATATGCCACATGAGAGCGCGATACTGATCGGAAAGAAGCCGCCAATGAACTATGTTCTAGCATGTCTGACTTCTTTCCACGAAGGCGCTGAGGAGGTAGTTATCAAGGCCAGGGGGCGATCGATAACAACAGCTGTCGACGTTGTCGAGATAGTCCGGAGGAAGTTCATGCCCTCGGCGGTTGTAAAGGAGATCAAGATCGGGACAGAGGAAGTCCCTCTGAGGGAAGGGACCGGCACAAAAAGGGCCAGCTCGATAATGATAAGGCTTGGAAAAAAGAGAGAGGCCTGATCCTTGAAGACACCCATCTGTTACTTCTGCGCCAAGAGCGGGGTTCTGTGCCCGCGCTGCCAAGAGAAGCTGGACAAGGGCGAGATAACGGATGCGGACGTCGAGGTCTCGAAGTGGTTCATTGATTCTGAGCTGAAGAACCCTGGGCTGAAGGATTACGTCATCCACCGGACAGTGAAGCTGCCGAGGATGATGATAATCATGGTGAGCGGTGGGAGTGGTGCGAATAGGGCACTTCTCTCGAAGATAAGCAAGCAGCTCAGCGATGAGAAGAGGATCAATGTAAGGATAATAGAGAAGACATCGAGCATAAAGAGGCTCCTCGAGCAGATAGTCACGCCCGCAAGGGTGATGGGCGCCAACACCGTTTGGCTCCCGGACGGGAGCTGGGAAAGCACGATAAGGATGCCGAGGGCGGACATGAGGAAGATGCCGCTTGATGCCAGCTCCGCCGAGGAGGCGATAAGGATCCTCACGGGCGAGGTCATCCACATCATATTTGAGTGATGCCACCTCTTGGGATAAGCTTTTTAGCGCAATCATAATTAATGGTAGCACCAGTGCTGTTATCGAGGGATGGAAGATGGCTTTGAGGACTCACTACACTTCAGAGGTCACCGAGAGCGATGCTGGGAAAGAGGTCACTGTGGCGGGATGGGTCCACAAGCTCAGGGATCTCGGAAAGCTCAAGTTCATAGTGTTGAGGGACAGGGGAGGGCAGATACAGGTCACCCTGAAGAAGGGGGTCTCGGACGACGCACTCATATCTTTGGCGGATTCCCTCAGGGAGGAGGACGTTATAGCCGTCACGGGCACGGTAAAGGCCACGGCGATAGCCCCGAAGGGGAGGGAGATCTCGCCAAGAAGGATAGAGGTCCTGAACAGTATCGTCCAGAGCGTGCCGGTCTCGGTATCCGGGAAGATCGAGTCTAACCTCGACACGCGCCTGGACTTCAGGGTCCTTGACTTAAGGAGGCCCGAGGTCTCGGCCGTCTTCTCGATACAGTCAAAGCTGGTCGAGGGCTTCCAGGAGTACCTGAAGAGGGAGGGCTTCAAGCAGATCTTCACGCCGTGCCTGATGGGAGCGGCCTCTGAGAGCGGTGCCGAGGTCTTCCCCGTGGTCTACTTCAACAAGAGCGCTTTCCTGAGGCAGGATCCTCAGTTACACAGGCAGCTGGCAGTCATTTCAGGTATGGATAAGATCTTCGATCTGGGGCCCAGCTGGAGGGCAGAGCTGAGCCACACGCCAAGGCACCTCTGCGAGCACAGGGGGTGCGCAGTAGAGCTGGGATTCATAAAGGACGAGGGCGAAGTGATGAGGGTCGAGGAGGGGCTGGTAGTCAGCGGGCTAGCAAAGGTCAAGGAAGAGTGCAAGGAGGAGCTCGAGATCCTCGGCAAGGATGTCGTGATCCCGCCGACGCCTTTCCCCGAGATAAGGTTCCCGGATGTTTACTCCATACTTGAAGAGCTCGGGAAGAAGGTGCCTTACGGCGAGGATTACGACAGGGAATCAGAGGCCCTGTTGGCAGGGTATGTGAAGGAGAGGTACAAGTCTGACTTCTTCTTCGTGAACAGGTTCCCGTTCAAGGTCAAGCCGTTCTACGTCATGAGGGTCGACGAAGATCCGACTTGGGCAAGGAGCGTCGACATGATATGTAAGGGGCTCGAGCTGAGCTCCGGCGGGCAGAGGGAAAACCGCTACAGCAAGATCATGGATCAGGTCAAGGAGAAGGGGATGAGCGCTGTGAGCGTCCAGTGGTTCACCGAGTTCTTCAAGTACGGGGCGCCGACCCACGGCGGGTTCAACATAGGGATAGAGAGGCTTACGATGCAGCTGCTCGATCTCCCCAATATCAGGGAGGCGACGCTCTTCCCTCGCACGCCAGACAGGCTGCTCCCCTGAACGCTTCAAATCGCCTCAGTATCCGGCCGATAGGGGGTCTTGAGGGCGCATCAGCTCCCTCAGCACCACGGTGGCATAGCAAGCCTTTGGCAGGGAGAACTTGACGGTGGCTTTCCTCATCCCGTGGTTTAGATCGTCCTCCATAATGCTTGAAGAGAAGCCTATGGGCCGGACTAATGTGGGCCTGAGCGTCCCCTCGAAGATCATCCCGAGTATTGAGCGGAAGTCGGACTGGGAGATGCCCTCCTCCTCCATTATTGAAAGGTATGCATCGCCCTCGACGGTTGTAGCCCCTCCCCTGGAGCCCACCACCCTCATCATGGCGACCGCCTTACCGGAAGAGACCATGCGGCGGAGCCTTTCCTCGTTTGCGCTGTCGCACCTTATCGGCCTCGATGGTGAGCCCCAACGATCCAGAGGCGATACGTAATCGCCGATGCCTATTCTTCTGGATATGGCTTCCTCAGCTCTCAGAGAGACAGCCCTGTTGAACAGGTACGACTGGTAGGAGTCTATGAAGAGGCGGAGGAGCGTTGCCGGGAGGGCTTTAAGGGCCATCTCGTAGGAGGGCGGCCCCTTTATGAGGCGCGCCATGAGGTGCCTCTCGTAAGCCAGCCCTGGGGGGAACTCCCGGATTGACTTCACGAGGTCCCATCCGGACTTGAGGGACTCCCGGGCGGCCCTCGAGGTGGCTGGCTCGGTCGGGTACGGCTCCGCGAGGAACTCCCTCACCGCGCCTTCGTAGTCCCTCTTGACCAGCAGCCGACCGATCTTGTGGGTGTTCGGCCGCGCCGTTCCGAAGCGCTGGTGGCCGAAGTAGTTCAGCAGCCAGCAATCGCTGATCTGCGGCAGGGGGCCGTCCTGGATGGATCTGATCGTTATTGTGAACCGGTTCCCCTTGAGATCCCCTGGCTCCACAGGGTATTTTGACCTGCCCAATACCCTCAAGCTAATGCCTTCAATCCCTTGCAGCACATCTACTTGCTGGGCGGGGGCATGGACAGAGATCAGCTGGTATGTGACGGCCCTCCTGTCCTTTATCCCGGCGAAAGAGACGCCTGCCTTCAGCCTCTTCGCGATGGCGTTAATTGCGGGGATCAGATCCCTCGATTTTTTCTTCAGCAAGGCGAGGGTGTAGGCGCCTTCCCCCCTATCGAGGGAGCGGGCCTCCTCTCCCATTATGATGCCCTCGGGCGTTATCTCCTCCACGACGAAGTCCTCCGGGACCTGCCTCAGCCTACCCCCAGATCCCTCGAAATGGCAGGAATAGTACTCCATGCCGATGGATTGCTCGAGAACAGACTTCGTCCTTTCCAAGTGCATCCAGACCACTTTTCAGAGTAGCTTCAGCTTGCCGGTGACCTTGTCGATCAGGGGTGACGGCGCGGGGCCTACGCCGAGGCACGTGACTGTGCCAGGCTCAAGCTCTGTGAGGCCGGCGTCGGCTATTATTGCGAACGGAAGTGATTCCAGCGCCGCGCTCTTCTCGAGAGAGAGGATTTCCTCGAGGGTTGGCGCCTTGAGTATGACCTTCTTTTGCCCCTCTGCGAGCCACGCCTCCGCCCATGCTGGCCTCCGCCTCTTGGCAGCCTCGAACGAAGAGATCGCGGCATGCGCGACCTGGGCTGCGGTCTTGCCCTTGCTCATTTTGAGGTCCTGCCTCACCACGATTGCTTGCTTGTACTCGAAGCCCATGGCGGTTGCCACATGGATTTTTAATATTCAGGGATGTAAAAAGGATATCGAGGGATCGAGACGGCGAAGTT
>JANHAI010000201.1 GCA_024464205.1 Candidatus Methanomethylicia archaeon | reverse complement strand
CAGCACCACTCTATGGTTGAGGCTAAAAGCTATAATAGCTTTTTACCGGCATCCTGGCTGCGGGGGGCAGCCCATGGGATAATAAAGGTAAAATAGTCTTGATCTGAATATACTTACTTCGGAGAGCCAAATGAACGCGCCTGCTGAGAATACTGCTTTTAAGGCAACTTACATCATAGAAGAGCCTTACGTCTATGCCGCCATCGTCGAGGATCCGGTCACACGGGAGCTCCAGTACAGGGTGATCGAGCCGACCCTCACGCCGGAGGAGAAGGAATCCCTCGAGAAGATAAAGAAGATCATGATGCAGGAGATAAACGTCGACATCTCCGAGCTCGCGCCAGAGAAGGCCCCCCAGGTCCTGGAGAGGGAGGCGCGCAGGATCATCAAGGAGTATAAGATGAAGGTCGACGAGGGGATCTTCGGGAAGCTGCTCTACTACCTGAAGAGGGACTTCCTCGGCTACGAGCGGATAGACGCGATGATGACGGACCACATGATCGAGGACATCTCGTGCGATGGCGTCGGGATCCCGATCTATGTCTGGCACCGCGAGTGGGAGTCCATACCCTCGAACGTGCTGTTCACCAGCGAGGAGGACCTCAACAGGTGCGTCGTCAGGCTCGCATACAAGTGCGGCAGGCACCTCTCGATAGGGAACCCGATCCTCGACGGCTCGCTTCCGGACGGCAGCCGCATCAACGCGACCTACGGGACCGAGATCTCGAGGAAGGGAGCGACATTCACGATCAGGCGGTTCAAGGCGGACCCCCTAACGATCGTCGACCTCATACTCCTCAAGACGGTCACGCCGGACCTGGCGGCGTTCCTCTGGTACGCCGTCGAGAACAAGAGCTCGATACTGGTCGCGGGGGGCGTCGCGTCCGGAAAGACCACGCTTCTGAACTGCGTCTCGATGTTCATCAGGCCCGACCTAAAGCTTGTCTCGATCGAGGAGACGCCCGAGCTCAACATCCCGCACGTCAACTGGATACCGATGACGACGAGGATGGGGTTCGGCAAGAAGGAGAGCGACGTGGACCTCTTCGACCTCCTGAAGAACTCGCTCAGGCAGAGACCGGACTACATCATAGTGGGAGAGGTCAGGGGCAGGGAGGCGTACACTCTCTTCCAGGCGCTGGCAACTGGGCACGGCGTCCAGGCGACCATTCACGCGGACAACCCGGCGAGCGTCATTAAGAGGCTCGAGGCAGCCCCGATGAATGTCCCGAGGCCGCTGATCGGTCTAGTGGACCTAATTGTGATGCAGAACAGGATGAGGATCGGGGACCAGCCGGTCAGGAGGACCGTGGACCTGACAGAGGTAGGCGGGTACGACGCCGAGAACAACAAGCTTATAGTGAAGCAGAGGGGGAGGTGGGACCCGCAGACAGACACCTTCATAATGAGCGACGAGAGCCTCCTCCTGAAGAAGATATGCGAGAAAAAGGGGATCACACTCGAGCAGGCTAGGAGCGACATCAACAAGAGGAAGGTCATCTTCAAGTGGATGATGGACAAGAAGATGAGGAGATACCAAGAGATTGGCGCCATGCTCAGGGAGTACTACGCGGATCCTGAGAGGATCTTCAGGAGAGCGATGGTGGAGAGCGTATGAAAGCGCTCAAGATCAAGAAAGGTGCAAAGGAGAGCAAGGTCGATAAGCCGGCAAAAGCCCCCGCCCCTGAGCCAGAGAAAAAGGTTGAAATGCCTAAGCCAGAGCCAAAGCCGGAGAAGAAGGGGAAGGTCAAGGACAAGACAAAGGAAAAGGCAAAGGGCAAGAAGGGCATGCAGCTGCCTGATCTGTCCATATTCGCTTACAATGTCTTCGGGAAGTATGTCGTCCGCCTCAAGCCGCTCATAAGGGACATGGACAACGACCTAAGGCGGGCCCTGATGAGGACCACAGCTGAGAAGTACATGAGCAAGACCCTCTTGGTCACTATATTGAGCTTTGTCATCTCTGCAGTGGTGACAGTTCCGATCTTCCTGAGGTGGTACCCATTGTTCCCCGCCATAGGGACGGCCCTGGGACTCACAGCCCTGATCACCGCAGTCACCTTCACCGTAATGTACGTGTTCCCGGCGTATGCCGCCAAGAGGAGGAGGAGCGCAATCGACAGCGCGATCAACTTTGCTGCCCAGTACATGGCCATCCTTGCGGGCGCCGAGGTCACGCCGGAGAGGATCTTCA
>JANHAI010000015.1 GCA_024464205.1 Candidatus Methanomethylicia archaeon | reverse complement strand
AGAGAGTTATGTTGTAGATCCCTCCGAAGGGATCCGACACGGTTGCATCCAATTTACCTATGACTGGAATGAAGTCGGAAAGGTTATCGAATGAGATGACGAGGACGGCGGAGATGGTAGATTCGTCGACCTGCGTGAAATTGGTGGTGGCTATCCTCAGGTTGCTGATGGGCGGGAGCCATGGGACGGACGCCTCGACGTGGCCTGATGCGCCGAGAAGCGGCGGGAGGCTCCCACCGAAGGAAGCGCGGAAGGTTATTGTGTCATTTGATGTGATGAGGCGTAGAAGCTCAGACTGGGGGAGGCTCCCCGCCAGAAAAGAGAGGTTGAGGGGGATCGCCCTCGATTCCCCGCCAGGTATCTCCATTGCAGGGACCGTGATGTTGAGCAGGACCATCCTGCTTGATGACGCCGAGGCATTGAGGGAGAGTGCCGAGAGCGGGAGGGGTCCCCTGTTCGCGATCTTCGCATCGGCGTAAATCCCCATGCCCCCGCCAGAGGAGTTCAGAGCAGGCCCTTCAATCGAGATGCTTGCCGGGAGCGAGAGGGCGCTAATGGCAAGCGAGCCGATGGCTGTAGCGGCAATGACGATCGAGATCGCGATCAGCGCATTGATTGCAATGAGCGGGGCTCGGGGGCGCTCTCGACCTTTACGCATACAGGATCAGCGCTCCTACTCTCTGCGGAAGCGGTAATGAAGGTTTCTAACGCGGGATCAGGGACTGCTCGATCCGCTGCCCTTCGCTGGGGTGACCCCTCCTTGGGGCTTGCCATACCTCCGCCTCATATAAGCCCAGAATGCAATAAGTGCCACCGCCACTACCACCACGGGGAGGGCCAGCTCGAGGTAGGGGGGTGCGTCCTGGTAGACTGAGAATTCCCATGTGGCAGCGACTGTGTTCCCTGCCCTGTCGGTCACGACCAAGGTAGCAACGTGTGAGCCTGCCGGCAGCGGGCGGGAATATATGAGGCTCGTGGAGTTGACGGCCGAGGATTGGGTCACGTCGTTCCCATCGATGAAGAGCTTGACGGAGCCTGGGACTGGGCCCACGTTGCCGCCGTAGCTGAAGGCGAGCCTCAAGCTGCTCGAGGCGATCTGCGAGCCGTTGCTGATTGACGATTGGAGTATCGAAGGTGGCGTGAGGTCGACGAGGAAAGACCAGTTTGCCCATGCGACGTTACCTGCGTTGTCCTTGACGAAGAGCGAGACCCTGTAGTTCCCTTCAGCCAAATTCAGCTGTGGGCTGATCAGGGCGGATGAGTTAGATGACGCCGTGATCTCCTGCCCGTCCAAGAAGAGCTTGACGGATCCAGCATCGATCCCCGAGATCGGGTCCGCGTAGCGCGCCGCAATGACCTGCTGCGAGCTGTTCAGCGCAGTCCCGTTCCCAGGCGAGAACGAAAGGATCGTGGGCGGGGACGAATCTTTCGTGAACGACCAGGCGGCATACGCCTCCTTCCCAGATGTGTCCATGAAGTATGCGAAGACCGTGTGCGGCCCGTCCGCAAGTTCCATAGTCAGCGTGAACCTCCCCCCAATCAGTGAGGCGTTGACCCTTACAGAATCGACCTCGACGTAGTAGAACGAGATCCCCGCGGGGCTGGAGAACGATGCCGAGATCGCAGGCGCAGTCTCGCGAACAGTGGAGCCGTTGATCGGGGAGATCGGGTTGACCGAGGGCGTGCTCTTGTCGACGGTGAAGCGGACCTCGGCGTATGCGGCGTTCCCTCCCCTGTCAGCCACCGAGATGACTGCGGAGTGCTGGCCGTCAGCCAGCCGGATCGAGGCGTGGAAAGACCAGCCTTCCAGGTCGTTGCCGGAGACTGTGCAGGGCACGGCGGAGCCGTCTACCGAGAGGGCAGCTGAGCTTGAGTTGATACCAGAGACGGCATCAATGAAAGTGAAGTTGATGAGGGTAAACTCCGAGGTCACGCTGCTGCCGTTTGCAGGCGATGCGGACACCAGCGATGGCGCTGTCCCGTCAACAGTGAATGACCAAGAGAGGGTCGAGTTATTCTTGGCGTAGTCGGACGCGAAGAGGGTTGCATTGTGGGCCCCCTCTGAGAGCGGGAAGGGCGGCACGTAGGAGATGTTGGATCCAGTGACCACCGAGTAGAGAGTGACGTCGTCGCCGTCCAGGAGGAGGCGGAGGGAGAGCGGGTCGATCTCGACGTTGTCGGAGTATGAGGCGGCGATCTGTGGCCTGAGCGAGCTCGTGATCGCTCCTGATGCGGGAGAGATGACGGAAAGAGAAGGCGGGGTGATGTCAGTGGTGAAAGTCCAGAGGTAGTCGGCCCTTATGCCGATGTTGTCGCTGATAGAGATCATTACCACGTGGGGTCCCTGGACCAAGGAGGACTGGTAGCTGAAGCCGGTCGAGCTGATGGCTGCTGACGACGTGATGTCCACGCCGTCAAGAGATATCCGGACTGACGAGGCGTTGACACCGGCAACTGCGTCATTGAAGTTGGCTCTGATCACGACGTTGGTTAGCCTGTGGTAGCTCCCATTCCCGGGGGAGAGGCCGCCCACGATGGGAGGGGTCATGTCGACGTAAAATGTCGCAGCCACGCTGCTATTCGATTGGCCAAACTCGTCTGTCGCTATTATGGTGATGTTTGTCGATCCCTCGGAATACGGGATTGTGTCGTTGAAGTAGAAACCGTCTTTGTACGGAAGGGGGATGTTCAAAATCCCGTTAATCCTTGCGACGACGCTGGTTATCGAGGACAGGTCCGAGACGCTAACGTTGATCAGGACACGCGAGTAGTTGTATATCTTGCCGTTTGTCGGCGAGAGGAGGACTACCGAGGGAGGCGATCGGTCGACTGTGAACGCCACGGCTGCCGTGGAGTTGACCCGCCCGAAGGAGTCCTCAGCGATTGCCCTGATCGAGTGCCGACCCTCTGGAAGCGAATAGGCGCCGACGAAGTAGCCCCCGGATGGGGCGAGCGTGACGTTAGTTGTTCCGTCTATCTCGGCAACCACAGAGCTGATGGGGGACAGGGTCAGGACTGAGGCGTTTATTGTCAACGGATCGCTGTTGTAGGAGCGGTTGGACGGCGAGTTCAATACCACTTCGAGCTGGCTTACTGTAAAGCCGACTGGGGCCGAGGCGGAGCTGTCCCCGTTGTCATCGAGCGCTGATACGACCATAGAATAGTGACCGGGCAGCAGGGTCGCCTCACCCTCCCATTGACCGGAGGCGGAGTTGTATGCCAGCACGATGACGAGCTGCCCGCCGTTTATCGAGGCGTTTGCTGAGACGATGTTGTGGACGGACGAGATCTGCGCGGCGATCTCGACGCGCCCGTCCGGGTAGAAATACGTCGCGTTAGCTGGGCTGACAACGGTTATGGAGGGGGAGTCCGCCTCAACCGCCATCGTTGCTATGACGAATAGGAGAGCAGCCGCGATCAGGGCTGCTGCAGAGTACCTAAAGCTTCTAGAGGGCGGAATACGCCTGCTGCACTTTGGCGCGACCCTTCCAACAGGCGCAGCCATGGAACGCAGGGCACGGCGAGGAGCTCTGATCATAATTAACACCAATCATCTCAAGATAGTGAAATCTTCTAAAAGAGCTTTTGGTAGGACGGCTCCCGCCTGGCAAGGTTGATTAGGTCCGCTCACGATATTGTTTCGGTAAGAAGTGGCTCCGAATGGTCCTTATAATAGGCAGCAGTCAGCTCAGGTCTGCGCTGAGGATGGCAGGCGCGATAAAGGCTGTTGAGGAGGGCTTCAAGGAGTTCTCCTACAAGAGGGCCGTTATGCCGCCAAGGTGCC
The DNA here is from genome assembly GCA_024464205.1 of Candidatus Methanomethylicia archaeon. Classification (GTDB taxonomy): domain Archaea; phylum Thermoproteota; class Methanomethylicia; order Methanomethylicales; family Methanomethylicaceae; genus Methanomethylicus. The sequence continues at coordinate 7,453 of JANHAI010000015.1, read as the reverse complement.
GGATCGACGTGGAGGGAGGGGCGGGAGCGTTCCTTTTCATGCCCGCCTACCTCCCGAGGGCGGGGGCGATCGCAGTCAAGGAGGTCTCCGTCCATAGCGGGAACAGGGAGGCGAGGGGGCTCCCGACAGTGCGCGGCGTGGTCATACTTAGCGATCCTAAGGACGGGAGTCCGCTGGCGATCATCGAGGGGGCAGCGCTCACGGCGATAAGGACGGGCGCCGCGGGTGCCGTCGCGGCAAAATACCTGTCCAATAAGGACGCCGAGGCGGTCGCGATCTTCGGCGCCAGGATCCAGGGGAGGGCACAGCTGGAGGGGCTTGTAGAGGTGAGGCGGATCAGGAAGGCATGGATCGTGGATCCAGCGGAGGCGGCTGCGAAGGCACTTGCCGAATACGCTGCCAGGAAGTTTGGGGTCGATGCTGAGGTATGCTCTGACGCCGAGGGGGCATGCAGGAGGGCAGGGATCATCGTGACGGCAACGACTTCGAGGGTTCCGGTTGTCCGTGGGAAATGGCTTGATGCTGGAGTCCACATCAACGGCATCGGCTCTCACGACCCACAGTCGAGGGAGATCGATACAGAAGCCGTCCTGATCGCAGCAAGGGAGGGGAAGGTGGTTGTGGATTCGTATGAGGCGTGCCTGTCGGAGGCAGGCGACATCATAATTCCCATGAAGGAAGGCGCGATCGCGAGGGCTGATTTGCATGCGGAGATCGGGGAAGTGGTTGCCGGGGCAAAGAGCGGCCGGGAATCTGAGCTGGAAGTGACATTATTCAAGTCCGTGGGGATCTCTGTCCAGGACGCTGCTGTGGCGATGGCGGCCTACCAGAGCGTTTTGAAGTCCTGCGGGGGAGTCGAGGTTGAGCTGGAAGATAAAGTCGTTATATAGGAGTGTACCAATTTTTAGATGTAAATCGCCGATAGGTGGAGTAGAGAATAATGGACAAGAAAAAGATAGATGCTGCAAAGGCCTTTTCCGTGTTTATTTTGTTCGCACTTTTGGTTAATGCGGGCGTGGGCTCCGCCCTAGCGTACTCGAACGGCGGGATCTCCTCGACGGTTGCGAGCCCGAAGTACAGCACACATGATTTTATCGTAGACCATGCGCTGAGCTTCCTCCCGGCCGAGGAGAAGCAGTACCTGGTCGATCGCTTCTCGAGGCTGCTGTTCGGGACCGAGCTCCCCGACTATGCCTCTGCGGTAGGGGGCTACGGCATAGGCGACACGAGCAAGCACCACGTCTACTACTTCTCCAACAAGACGCTTCAGGACAATTCATCGGCCGTGAGAGCCCAGGATATGTACAACTACTCTCTTCAGCTTATGATGGAAGGGGATCTCGACAAGGCAGTGATGATGATCGGGGCGATGACCCATTACATAACAGACGTCGGCTCATTCGGGCACGTGATGGGGGCCTCGACCGATTGGGGCGCCCCCGACTTGGCAATGGTGACGGAGTTTGAGGACTATGTCGGGAACAGGACGATGCAGTACGTGTCGAACACCTTCGGGAAGTACATCATTTTTGACGGCGAATTGACTGCGCGCACCGCCTACAACGCGACCCTTGAGCTTGCTTACAATACCACCTTCGGAGACAGCAAGGGCCGGTCGGCGGCATGGCTCAACGGTTTCTGGTGCGGGTGTTCTTCCTTGTGCCGCGAGAGGGCAGGGCAGACGCTGAACATCGCGATCAACTTAGTGGCGGATGTTCTGCACACGTTCTACCTTGAGGCGTCAGGCGAAGGCGGCATCGCTGCCATAACTAGCGCGACGGTAACCAACGGATCTGGCGTGGCGGACCTTGTGGGAGGCGGGATGGCTAGGGTATACACAGGCAGCCAGCTATGGATGAACTTCACGGTCGCCAACGTCAACTTCAGCAGCCCTGTGCCGCTCCGGATTAGGCTCTACGACAACGGCACGCTCACCGGGGAATCCGTTGAGGTAATGGTCTCCCAAGGAAGCCCTTCACTCCAACCGTTCCTCATCTCTTCGATCCAGGGCCCAGCCATCCATTACTATTCGGCTGAGCTGGTCCTCAACACGACCTTTGGCGAGGTCGTCAAGGACGTCGTGAACTTCTCTGTGAAGGCGGTAAATAATTCGATAGGGGTGTCAGCAGCGCCGCTCAGCATAGGCGGGGGGAACCAGACGAAGTCCTGGCAGATAACCGTCTCGAACACGGGCAACGATGCGCTGAACGGCGTCACGCTCAGGGTGAAGTCGGTGCAGGACGGAACCATCACGCCTTTGAACGCAACGGTCGGCACGATCAATGAGGGGGGAAGCAAAGCGGTCTTCCTGAATCTGACGACCTCTCCGGGCAGTTCGATTGGGGTGAAGCAAGTCATCATTGAAGCGAGGTACAAAGACTTCACGGGCGCTGAGAGGGCGCAGGATTTCGTGGTGAATTACAACGTCACGAGGGTCCTGACGGAGATCGATCTCAGCATCAGCCAAGCGGGAGTGAAGGTCAATGATTCGGTGTTTGTCACGGCGTTGCTAAAGGACAGCAACCTGGTGCCACTGGTGAACAAGGCGATAAGGTTCTACTCGAACGCGACTTACTTGGGCATGATGACGACGGACATGAACGGCTCTGCCACAATACTGGTGCCCACGGAGGCCGTGGGGACATTCGAGCTGCGGGCGGAGTTCAGCGGGGACAGCGTTTATGAAGGGGCCCAGAGGGCTATCACGATTCAAGTGCTGCCGATTGAGACGAGTGTGAGCGTTCTGATCAACGGGACGCAGCAGGCGGGCGGCTTCGAGATGAAGGTCAATGATTCGGTGTTTGTCACGGCGTTGCTAAAGGACAGCAACCTGGTGCCACTGGTGAACAAGGCGATAAGGTTCTACTCGAACGCGACTTACTTGGGCATGATGACGACGGACATGAACGGCTCTGCCACAATACTGGTGCCCACGGAGGCCGTGGGGACATTCGAGCTGCGGGCGGAGTTCAGCGGGGACAGCGTTTATGAAGGGGCCCAGAGGGCTATCACGATTCAAGTGCTGCCGATTGAGACGAGTGTGAGCATGCAGACAGAGGGCGCAGCGATAACAGGGAAGCCCCTCCTGCTGAAGGCGTATGTGAAGGACGAGAACAACGCGAGCGTGGCCGGGATCACGGTTTGGTTCCAGGAGAAGTCGGGCAGCTCCTGGGTCACCCTGGGCAGCGCGGTCTCAGACAATTCAGGGGTTGCTACATTCAGCTACCAGCAGGTCAAGGCGGGTGAGGCAGTCTTCAGGGCCGTATTCGCCGGCGAATCGGTATACGACGGGAGCTCAAGCGCTGAGCTCAGCATAGTTGGCAGGGACGACCCGACCACCACGTATGCGATAATAATAGTAGCCATTTTGGCGGCAGCGGCAGTCTTCTACTTTGTCTTCGTAAGGCGGCGATAATGCGCCTTACGTTTTTCCATCTTTTTTTAGTTACTTAAGCACGAATTCCAGCCAAGATTGGCATGCAAGATCGGGGCGAAGCCTCCCACTAATTGATTGCGAGCTTTTAGGGTTGCATTGGAACAAATCAGCTGCATTGATGACCCCGCCTCTCGGACGGGATCACCAACGCAGTTACTCCCCTTTTGGCACCCGACATGTTGACTATTTCAAGCCAAATGCCAGTGCCATGTACATTAGATGGCTGCCGCGATATATATTGTTTTTGTGTTTAACTATTATACATATACAATAATATAGAAAATTGTTAAACAAATATACAATTAATTCAATTTGATGCAGGGAGCCTGATGCTGCCTAAAAATGGAGCCCCACTGTTGGGGCGCGAAAAGCCGGTCCGAGCAGATCGCAGGGTGCAGACCATTATGCGCCCGCGACCCTCTTGTCGGGGTACGCTTCGTAGAACTGGCGCTTGGCCCTTGAGTCAGCCATCGGCTTCCTGAGCTTCTCCAAGGCCTCCACAGTCGTCTCCAAGAGGTTGCCAGGGATGCCTACCAGCAGCTCATCAGCCCTCATCTCCGTGTTCGACCTTGACCCATAGCACCCCAATCCCAGCTGGACCTCGCCCTTCAAGTAACTCGCCATCCCGATCGAGGAGCAAACGCTGGCCTCGGTCTGGAAGTCGAAGACGAGGTGCTTGCCCTCCTTGTAGGAACGGCTGTGGCACACCCACATCGCCTGCTCGGCGTTGAGCCTGAGCACGACAACGTCGGGATATATTGTGCACTGCTCCAGAGGCGAGACCAGAATCATGGAGAACTGGCCCGGCAGGCCTTTTGCGTTCGCGCTGAGGCATTTCGCCGCTGCCTCGGGACTCTCGAAGAGGCCAAACGCGTGGTGCACCTCGCCCTTGGCTACTTTCTCCTTCACCGGCACCCCGAATGTCCCTGGACCGGGCCCGCATGCGAGCTCGGTCGGGGGGAGCGATATGGATCTGCCCCATGACGCCTCCATCACTGCCTGGCAGAACCGCATCTTTTTGGACGCCAGCGGGAAACCATCTGGAACCTGTTCTCCTTGCTTGAGGAATTTAACTGCGACCGGCGGAACTGACAAACCTAAGACGCTTTTTAGACGCTCAGCAGCTTCTTTGTAATCCATCAACTGTCACCACTGCTGAGGTTTATTGATCTGCCAATTAAGCTTTTTCCGATGGGGGAATGTCAAAAGCTAATATGCGACTTGTAAATGCATTTGTGTTGAAATAGGATCTTTCCCGTATCATAAAAGTGTGAGAAAAAGATATTTCATTTAAATGAGATCAAGACTTTCATAAAGTATTTGAAAAATGAAAAAGGGTTTGCTGCTTGCGCCACTTCCACTTCTCCTTTTATCAAGGCGCGCTTTGGAGCTCTTAAATCCTCTTCGTTAGTTCAGGTCGAGCGGTTGCAGGCAATATGCTTTCCTTTGGGGGTTGCTAAAGCACTTTTTTAGGGGGAAATGCTTTAACTGGCTTTGCTTTGGGAGCTTTGGCTTTCACTGCTTCGGTCTCTTTCTTTACTTTGGTCACAAGCTTTTTGGTCTCCTTCTTTGCCCCTGTTGCTATTTTCTTGGCGATGGCTTTTGGCTTTGCTTTGGGAGCTTTGGCTTTCACTGCTTCGGTCTCTTTCTTTACTTTGGTCACAAGCTTTTTGGTCTCCTTCTTTGCCCCTGTTGCTATTTTCTTGGCGATGGCTTTTGGCTTTACAGTTTTGGCCGATTCCTTGGGTGGATTTGGCATCGCGGCAACTTGAAGTTCTTCTGTAGCCTTTTCGCTGCTCTTAGGCACTGCATTTTCAGTCGCTGCGGATTTGGTATCGCCAACCACAGAGACTGATCCCTCAGAAGTGTTGATTGGTGCTGAGGCTTCTGCTGCGAAACTGGCGGGGGGTACAGGACCCTTGCTACCAAGAATCAAGCCTGGCGTTTGATCTGGTATGTAAACTGAGACGCCTACATCAGCCCTCGAATCGCTGATCTTACTGCGCATTTTCCCTACGTGATCACTTATTGCTGATATCTCAGGCTGTAAGTCTTGTTCAGTTCGATTCTTCAGATCTGCTAATATTTTCTCGATTGAACTGAACATGCTCTGGATGTCTGATTGCGGCATTGTTTTATTGAATGCTCCTCCGAGAAGAATTTCAAGCACAGGAATTGCTGCTACTAACGTTATGCCTACCGCCAATGGAGCAAATATGCGAATCAGCAATGCGCCATACCATTCGCTGAAACCAGTTAACGCTAAAGAATTGTAGACAACAGTGTTAAATACAGATACCATTACAAGAGCAATGCCTATGACCGCAAGCATTATTTTCGTGCGCGTAGGTTTCGCAAATGCCAATGCCAACGCGAATGAAAGCAGCGCCATTTCGAGATATACTCCTACGCTGGATACGATCATATAGTATTGTATTGTGCCGATCCATGTCTTCAGAACTAGCTCGTTGTAAAGCGATGCCACGAAAGCGGCGAAGAGGATGAGGCTCGTTACGCCCAATATGGCGGGTACGTATTTCATTGCATTTATTGTTTTCTGCATCTAATCAATCCTCGTCTTCCTTTCTCGTCAAAATATCGGGTAAGTGTTATTTGCATTAGGTATCAAATAAACATTTTTAATTTTCGGATTCGGTTCGTGTGAAAAAACCACAGCTTCTACTTTTTCCACGGCATTTGAAAGTTCTACCTATGCGCAATCCGCTCCAGAGCGGCATTCGCGGCGGGTGGCTAATTTTTTTTGGCGATCAGAGTTAAATAATAAAAGTGCAGACTTGCTTCTGCGGAGGGCAAAAATTGTCTAAAGGGGATTGCCGTTATAGCGGTGTTCGACTTTTCAGTTGAGCACCTCAACTCGAATTTTGTATGCAGAATTTCAAGCCCCCCTGACGCGGAACGAGAACTGGCTGAAGAGCTCTTGCGAGAGATTGCCTCAATTGCGATCTGCGGGAGATCTGGGCTGGTGCTCGAAGCTCGCTGCAAGGGGCACGACCGGAGGGCTGCTGGTTGAGGGCCACAATAGGCGTGATCCTGAGCGTAGTGGCATTGACCCTATGCTTCATATCGGTGCCTTTGTTGGCAGCCTACGTAGGCGGCTGGATCGCCTACTGGGGTGCGCTCGCGATGAGCGTGATCTGGGCAGCGATCCTCCTCTGGCTGAAACTGACGAAGATGTGGGAGGGGGATGACTGATGGCTGACCCAGTGCCGATACCCGTAGCAACCACCGAGTCCACTCTGTTCGTGAGCTTGGCTGTGGCGGCGATGCTGGCGGTGAGCGCCGGCATCGGGATATACTTCTTCAGGAAGGCTAGGAGCTTCGACGACTGGATGGTAGGGCACAGGGACATGGGGCCGCTGGTGACAGGCTTCGCCCTAACTGCCACTTGGCTGAGCGGGTGGGCGATCTTCGGGAACGCCGGCCTCTCCTACACCTACGGCTGGTCCGGCAGCTGGCTTGTCGGCACGATGAACCTGATGGGGCTATCGCTCTGCGTGGTGATCGGGCTCAGGATGAGGAAGTACGCCTCGATCGGGGCCCGGACCGTCCCCGAGGTCGCGAGGATCAGGTTCGACAGCAGGCTCGTGCAGGCGCTCGCCGGCCTCACGATGAGCATACTTTTGATAGTGTACAGCATAGGCCAGTACAAGGCGATGGCCTCGGTCTGGAAGCTCACCACAGGGACCGACTGGGCGATAAGCCTCCTCGTGACTGCGATACTCTGCGCTGTCTACATAATCGTGGGCGGATACGCGGGCACCCAGGTCTCGCTCGCTCTGCAGGGAGCGATATTCATGGTGATAGGGTGGATATTCGGGATAGCCTCGATCTTCTGGGCAGGCGGGCCGTCCGCGATCGCCGACGCGATTGCGGCATCGACTTACGTCAAGCCAGGCGGGACCGTGACCCCGGTCGCGCTCGGGAACTACACTGCGTCGCTGGCGCCCTCATTCCCCGGATACGACTGGATAGGCGTGATCGGATCGCTGTTCATGT